>CAZVHD010000008.1:0-17059 GCA_964626765.1 uncultured Christensenella sp. | reverse complement strand
GTATATATTATTAACAAACTTCAATGGAATGACCTTTCCCCCCTTGGCAGCTTATATTATACTGGGGCTGAAATAACTTATGACACGCTCGAACATTATGCTGGAATTAGTTATACTCAAGACACTTGGGAGGACACTTCGATTGACATGCTAACTTATACGGTAGGGGATGTTACTCTTGATATAAATGTAGAGTATACTTTCTTTATGGGAGAGTCAGGCGACTACAACACAACTTTTGTGTCCGCAACGGATTCAGGTATCTATAACATAAGAGCTACTATAAGTGAAAATATTAATTACGAAGGATGGACAGATACTGCCACTTTGACAATAAATAAACTGCAGTGGAGCGGCGACGAGGGCAATCTCAGCCAATTATATTTCAATGATGTGACAATAGACTATGATATGCTTGAGCACTTTATCGGTGTTAACATAGTTGATGAGTGGAATGATAGCCTTTTAACAACGCTTAATTATAACATAGACCAAAACGGAGTTGTATACACAGACGAGACCCCCGGAAATGTATCAATATCAGTAAACTATACTTATAAAGAAAATCCTGAAGAAGATTATCTTGATGAGTTTAATGGCAAGACCAACGCAGGCACAGTATACATAAGGGCTGCAATCTCCGAAAGCACAAATTATGACGGTTACGAGGAAGAAGCGGTTTTAACAATTAATCAGTTAAGCTTTACATCTCAAAGCTTGGGTGAGATATATTATCAATCAGCAACCACTCTTTACGATATGCAAACCCATTACTTGAGTATCAATCCTGATGAAAATGAATGGAATAACTCACCATTAAATCAGCTCAGTTATGAACTTTCTGGCGGAACGCTGTATATTCCAATAAATTATCATTACTATATGGGCGAGTCAGGCGATTATAACGATGAATTTATAAGCGCCGAGAATGCAGGTGTTTATAATGTAAGGGCGACAATCAACGAGCATACCAACTATACGGGTGAAACTTTATACGCTACCTTAACAATAGAGAAACTTCAGTTCAATGACGAAGAGGGACATCTAGGCGAACTATATTTCACAGCGCCTAGTGAACCTCTTATATATGATAGTCGAAGGCATTATATGGCTGTGACTTATACTGATGAATGGTATGACGGAGAAGTGGACGAACTTGTGTATGAATTGACGGGGGGAACCCTTAATATTCCTATAGTATACATGGTCAGTAAAGACGGTGGCGACTATGAAATATTTGAAGGGGTGAGAGATGTCGCAAGTTACTCTGTAACCGCCACCATAGACGAAGAACAAGACGGTAATTATGAGGGGGCGGAGTTTCTTTCAACGCTTGAGATAGAGCCTTTTGAAACAACAATAGTTTGGGACAAGCCTTATCAGAATGATGAATATATTTATAACGGAGAAAGCCAGTCTGGAGCGTTAAGCGCCACTGTGCAACTTACTTCCTATGAAGGAGCCCAGACTTTGCAGTTATATTATTACGATGAAAGCGATATTTCAGGAAATTATGAACTTTATGATGAAAACAACTATATAAAAACCAATACTGAAGGCGTGATTGTCGATGAGATGCTTATTGATGATTTGACTTTAATTAGCGATACTGATTTTTATTATTCGCAAAATTATGTTATTGTTGCTATGTTTGATGATGACAATTACATTTTAGACAACTCATATACCCTTGTGCAATATCTGACAATGAACAAAGCCGAAGCCGACCTAAATCTTACGGGATATACGATTGTTTATGATGCATTGACACATTATGTGACAGCCTCTTCGTCTCAATCGGTAAACGACATTCCTTCGCCTTCGGTAGTAGAGCTTATGGGCGATGACGAGGCAAGTATATCATACTATTATAATACTGATGGAGAAGAGACTTACAGCGAGGTATTTGAGGGAAAGAAAAATGCTGGAGTGTATTATATTAAAGCTGTCATCGATGACGATGACCCCTTGATTTTGCAAAATTACGAGCAGTGGACAAAATATGCAGAACTTACAATAGATAAAAAATCACTTTCTGTATCATCTTCGTCGCCATTGGATGAATGGACAAAATTATATGATTCAACTGCTGACTATGATGATTACAACCTTGACGGCATATGCTCGCTTGATAGCGGAAAACTTACGCATTATGCCGAGTATAACAACAAAAGCGCCAATACCAACAAGGATATAACCTTTACTCTGGTGGATACTGACCCCCTTGATGCGGTATCGGAAAACTATACTGTATCTACCATTACTAACGGTGTGATACTGCAAAAAGAGCTTAGACCTTTGGCGGAAATAGATTGGAGCAAGGTTTATGACGGAACGGTAAATGTCTATCCTCAATTGGAGGATGATGAAATTGATAATATATCCTCGCATTTACAGCAAGGATATCAGATAATTAGCGGCGATACAATCAACATTTCCGCATGGTATGATAGTAGGAATGTGGATGAGGTTACAAAGGTCATATTCTCATTGTCCGGAAGTGATTCATCCAATTACTTTATGCAAGAACATATGGAAGAGGACTTGATAACACCCTACTATGCGGATATAAACTGGGTCAATAGAGAGCTTACATATAACGGCTATGAGAGAAAAGATTCCAACGGGTCGGGGCAGACCTATACATATGCGTATATAGAACTTCTCGGCGATGATATTGATGATGTCTATCTTTCCGATGACGGAGTACTAATGTTTGACATAGACTTTTTCAACGCGATAAATCATAGCCCATCCGATTATATTGACGCCGGGGAATATTATGGAGAGATTAACGATGAAAGAGTAGACTATGATGACACAAGTGATATCTATTCTATTGAGGGAAATTATATTTTGGATAGTCAAAGTATTGTAGAAGACTTGATTATAGAAAAACTTGAAGTAACAGTGGATTGGCTGACAATAGGACCTCCTGTGGGAGGGGAAATAGTCTATAACGGTCAGGAGCATACACTGGATGTCAAAGTTCCCGTTGTTGGCAAAGATTTGACATATGCTGACGGAACAGGTTATGTACAACTTGATATTATCCCCGAGGGTGTGGATGACACACAATATAATGGTCTTACGCTGTTAAGAAATGGAGACAGGGTTTATGAATTCAAAAATGCTGGTACATATACAATTTCAGCTGTACTATGCATTGATATATCTCATAATTATACTTTACAAGACAGCTCAAAAAGCAATATTTCAATTGAAAGAGCAAGCATAAATGAGTACTTCCGTTTTGAAAATGACATGGACGGTTCAGATAGAAATATAACATATTATGAAGGTATAGTAAGATATTTCTTTGTTGCGGATTATGACTTGGGACAAAGCTTTGGCTTTAGCGACGGAACAGAGGAATACGGTATGGAATTGTCACGGTATTATGAATATGACACAGATACTCCCGTTACCGTAAATTATACTGGGGCAATGTTTGAAAAACATGAGGTCTCTCAGTCATTTGCTGACGGTGAAAACGGTGTCAAGGATGTAAATGTATATCAGATAACCGCTTATGTATTGCAACAGGATAACTATCATGGTTGGACGGGCAGCATTGATGTGGTGATAGAAAAGGGCGATATCGATAACATAGATATAGCTGACAGAACAGAGGACAGCGATGAAATACCTTTGATTTATAACGGTGGAAACTATAATGTTTATTGCGCCCCGAAGTTGCCTGAAGAATCTGCCGGTACATATTTCAGCTCTAATAATATGCCTCTTGTATATCCTGATTCAAGGTCAGCTAACATTTCTTATAGCCTTGAAGAACTTGAAGTGGACGGACCTCTTACTTTGAATCCCGATAACTCAGTTAACGGAGATTTGGTTATGGACGGAGGAGACTATGTAATTAAGGAAGATGGCATAACACTGTCGGCAGCTGGTTATGATGAAGTGGGATACTATCTTATAACCGCAAGCATAACAGGCGAGAGCAATTATAATGACTGGACACAAAGCGCGTTGCTTCGCATAGTAAAGTATAATTCCTCAGTGAAATGGCAAGCTCATGACGGCGACAACTATACAAACATAAATAATGTTGATTTTGAGTTTGCGGGAATTGACCAGTATGACAGATTGAGAGCTTATATTGACACCTTAGGGGGAGATGGCATAAGCGGAAGAACAGTATTTGATGTAACGACCGAACCTTCCTCAGAAATGACAGAATACTATTTGAATAATGGAAAACAAAATGAATTTAGGCTTGCAGGTTATTATGATTTAGGAGTTGAATTGGACCCCGAATATTTTAACTATGATAGAATTGAAAGAAACTATAATATAACTGAGAATACAATTACACAGGAGATAGACAAATATGAAGTATCTTTGAAATGGTATTTGAACGGATATATAGAAGAATATGATTTGGAAAATCCCCCCATTTATGACGGAATTGAACACTCGGTTTATGCTCAAGGTTTGGGCATAGAATATGCTAGCGATTTTACAGATGAATTGGTTTACACAACCGCTTTGGTCCCCATAGAAACCGATGAATATGACGAATATGGAAATAGACAGTGGACAGCTCTTTATCCGGGAGATTATAGCGCTAGCGCCCTGCAAGTTGACCCCGATGCAACTGCCAATATCACTTACTATTTCAGCGATGGGTCTAGTGTCATGTACGGCGAGTGCCAATTTGCATATAATTATACCTTACCGTCAACCGGAACATCGCTTGAGTGGAAGATTCAAAAGAGGTTGTTGAGCGTAGAACTTGACGATGAGAGCGTGGAACTTTGGAAATATTATGACGGAAGCGATCGTTTTGATATAGACGAGGAAGGAAGCGTCTTTGAGTTTGTTGATTCGGGCGAAGTGGTTTTTAGAAACGGAGTGACTATAAGACTTTATAACCAAATAGCCAGTTATTCGGTTGTGGGAATAGACGGTTATAACACATTTAGTTATGTAATTATGGGCATCTTGGAAACCGACACCCTGGTTCAATACATCTGCGAAGATTGCGGATGGACTTATGTCGAAAGCGACATCAACAGTTATACAATAGATGACGACAGTCCCGAAGGATACAGCACAATTGTTTATGAAGCGGGTACAAGATGGAGCGAAGTCAGCGAGGACTTCCAGTGTCCGGGATGCAAAGAGCAATCGGCAAGATTTGCAAATGACCTGGTCAAAGATTTATATAATATGGAATTTTTCTCAACGGCTAATCTTAGTAGCGTTGATTTTGTGGAACTTGCAGAATTTACAGATAAATTAATAGAAACATGCGATAATCATGATTATAGCTGGCATGAAATAATGGCGGCTTATGACTCATTTATGAGTCTTGACCAGTCAGTAAAAGATATTTTGAATAACACCTTAAATGATATTGAACAGCTTATGGCGGCGAAATTTGACGATATGGTTAACAATCTTAATGCTGACTGTGATTATTATGACTATGCTGAAGTTTATACCCTTTTAGATATTTATGACGGTCTTGACGAAGGAGTTAAGAGTCTTATCACATCGCATTCTTTGCTTTTGCAAAAACAGTCTGATGTAGATAGTAGTTATGATACTGGAAGTGGCTATGTTTATGATAACATCACAGTAACGCTGGAAATGATAAACGACATTCCACCCGGAGCGGGATTGGAAAGCATATATCAAGTGCTTAGTACAAGATATATGTACGAATTGCTTAACCAACCCAATAAAGATTTATTGGATAACCATTATCATAAGCTTATAGCTGCGGAAACCTCCATATTTGGTCAGATAGACAATTCTATTATGGATATATCGTTAACTAACGATGTTACCCATTATGATTTTTATTTTAATGCTGTGGATTTAGCAAGAATTGATATGTTAACCAATATTTTAGATATAGTATATGATGACTGGGATATGGAAGTGAGCGCGTATAACCTTTATTTAAGCAATAAAAATGAACATTTCCTTATTTATAGCGGTATGCAGGCTTTTGCAAATGAGAATACCGCAGTTGCCGCGCGACTTGCTTATGATATGCTGCCCGAGGCTACTAAAGTGTTAATAAAAAATATGGAATACTTGGAAAAAGTGGAAGCGGATATTGCAATACAAAGAATTGAAGAGACCTTAGACGGACTCGATATTGCAAATCAAACTCAGATTCTTGATAACATAGGAAAAATCTACTACGCCTATAATACATATGATGATTTAGGCGCGGATGCAAAGAATTTGGTATCTGCTTATGACGGAGGGATGGCTCAGGATATTTTGGATTATTATAACGCGGCAAATGATTTTGCTCAGACCTTGACCTCAACAGATATGGTTGACAGAATACAAAACGCCGTTTATGAAGGACTATCCAATTATGACGATGTGCTCAATGAAAGATTGATTTATGAAAACCTTTCAGAAGAGGATAAAGCGAATGTAGCCAATCTCACTAGACTTACAAGTTTTGAAAGCGCGCTTGCCGAACAAATTAATGTCAATTATGTTGATACAATTAGCTCTAATATAACCGATGAAAGCGCTCTTGAGATAGCGACTGCTATGATATGGTATAAGAGACAGAGCCAGGCGGTCAAGGATATTATTTATCCTGCTCTATTGCCCAAGCTTGTTGATTTTCAAGATATTTTTTCTTTTGACTATGAGTCGAACACATTAACTGACGAACTCAGAATGCAAAGGGCTTTGATTACTTATAATGCACTACCTAGGAGCGTGAGAGCTCTTATGACACTAGAAGAGAACATGAAAGAGATAAACGCCATGTTCATAATGCAACATATAGCTTATATTGGCGAGGTCACCTTGCAGAAATCTTCAGCAATACAGTACGCAAGACAAAGATATGACAGTTTGAGTCAAGAGGAAAAAGATCTTGTAACAAATTACGACGAATTAGTCAGCGCGGAAACCGCTCTGGATAGTCTGGAGTCGTCATTGGATTACAACGAAGTTATCACAATGATAGATGCCTTACCGCCTGAGCATACAGTAGAGATTAAGGACATATACACCATAACAAACATAAGAAATCTTTATGAAGAATTGAGCGCTCAAGACAAAGGCTATGTCACAAATCTTTATATACTTGAGGAGATTGAGGATATCATAATTGGTTTAACTGAAGAGGAAATAGACAAGTTCAAAGAAGCATCAGAGATTACTTATACGCATAGAAACGATATAGTAAGAGCAAGAATCTATTTTGATTTCATGAGCAGTTATCTCCAACAGTTCATTAATGAACAAGACATAATAGACGCCGAAGAAAGCCTTGAAACATTTATTTATGATGAATCTATTTCCACAAAAGACGACTTTCAGGCAATAGGTACTCCCATAAGGCTCAATCCGGATATTATATTGATAAAAGACCAAAACGAAGAGTATGTGTCAAATATATCAGCAACAAATGCGGATATACTTTGGGCAACATTTGACAATTCAAATTATGCATTGGAAGCTGACAGCACAGGAGCAACGGGCGCCACCAATGTTATGGCGCAAATAATACCCCTTCCCATAACAATAGAATTTGGCTCAGAGGGTGAAGGAAAAGTTTATGACGGAGAAACACACAGCGATACATTTGATGAAAACAACCCAATAAACACCGCTGTTGATATCTATGACGGTGAAGAGCTTGTACAAAAGGGTTGGCAGCATATATTTAGCAGAGTTTTAAGAACAAAGAATGTATGGGGAGATGATATTGAAGAGAATTTAATAACTCTTCATGAAGAAAACATTTTCTATGGCGATTTTGGTATTGGCGGTTATGACTATATGGGAAGATATGTCATGGATGTCTCTGACGCAAGCGTTAATTATGGACCTCATAATTTCATAGTGTCCCGTCAAGGCGCTGGAACTGAAGGCGACCCATACTGGTTTGTAATGACTTTAGACGATGAAGGATACAGCAATTATGATATAACAATAAACATAGACGAAAGAACTACTTTCTATGACGAAACGGTTTATGTATTACAAAATGAAATTGAAGGAAGCTTGTCGGATTCGGAATATGAAATAGAAAAAAGGGAATTGGAAATAGAATACAATAATCTTTTACAGAGTTGGCAGGCAGAAGAAAAAAATGATATTCAAGCAACTTCAATAAACGATGGACATGAGAATGAATTTAGTTTGGAAGAATTCCTAACCCTAATGGAACAAGACGGGTTTGTTGACATGAATGGCGAACTTATTTCCGATGAAAATGAAATAATAAAAGTCTTTAACAACTGGGCGGAATATGAATATAGCACATACACATCTTATGAAGGAAGCTCCGACCCCGAAGCGCCTCTTTATTGTATTATGACAGACGGAGATGATGAAGAAGGCCAAAACGCAAATAATTATAATTTCAATATGCCAGTTTTGCAAATAACATATTTATTGATAGAGGATAGCGAGGAATACAGGTTCTATGTATATTCCATTCAAGACCTTCAAAATTTTGCCGCTGATGTGGAAGGGCTGAGACAGGCCAGAACTGATTCATCAAACCCCGTGGGCAAGATTCCTACATATAATCAGCAAAACGACATCAGCGGTATAACTAATAACGGTTATGCGCCTATAACCGATTTGGCTGATTTCGACGGAATTTATGACGGAAACAACTATGACATATCTGATATTCTTGTGATTAGCTCAACAGTTTATGGAGGGCTTTTTGCATCGCTGCAAAGTGTTTATGAAGAGGAAGAGCTTGTGGGGGGTATCATAGAGAATATTAATCTCAAAAATGCCAAAATAAATGCCAACAGCTCTCAATATGTAGGCAGTTTGGTGGGATATGCTGACGGAGGAAGGCTTGCAAACATAACGGTGGAAGGACTTATTAATATTGATTCTGCGCTTTATGGCATACAAGATATAAATGTAGGTGGCATAGTCGGTTTTGCCGGTCAAACCAATATAAATGAATTATCTTTTGTGGGATACATAAACATAAAAGCCGAGTCGTCATTTACGGTTGGAGGATTGATTGGAAAATATGAAACACCGGATACGGTGGAAAGCATTATGTTAGACAATCTATATGGTTTTGCAAATATCTTTGCGACCAGTCAGCATCCCAACCAGTCATACTTAGGAGCGCTTATTGGTGAGGTTGAAATTTTGGACGGTGGCATCGATGTTTATTCAGACCTTATTGGCAGCAATTACTCCTATCTTAAAGACAGCATAGCGCTACATAGCGATGACTATTATTTTGAGGCATTCTCAGCGGCTATTGATGAGAATTCAATATATGAAGAGGACTTTGGAGCTATGACATATGATGAAATGTTAGAGAGTGAAAACATTTATATAACAAATATTTTGAATTTATTGTTTGATGGGGTCGTAAAAGACTTTTATATAAATGCAAACGATTATTATATAGGCGCGGGGCAAGCTCCTGAAAAATCCGATATTGGGACAAATGAAAATCCCGTTTTAATATCCAATTTCAGACAATTGGAACTTATGAGAATATATCCCTGGCTTAACTATCAGTTGACAAACGATGTTAAGGTGCCCATCTCCATGATGGATAAGATATTTGAATATGTGGTGGGGAATTTCTCAACTGGCGATTCGCCTGAAGAATACGAGCTATATTGTAATAATTATGGCGCTACACCCATCAATAATATACTTTTCTATCACTTTGACGGCATAGCTGTGGCTCCGGCTACTATACAGATTAGGCAAAAGGAATGATTGATATGAAACTAAAAGTTAAGATTTATTTTTCTATAATAATTCTTGTGGGTTTACTCGTTGCAATGGTAATGAGTAGTATCGCATGGTTTACAGTAAATCTTGAGGTACAATCATCAGAAGTAACCCTTACCGCGTCTTCTTCATTGGGTCTGAATATCAGTATTCCTCAGGAATATGAAAATGAAGATTCATATATGGGACAAACCGGTTTGCAGTATGAAGGTCTGGACTCGCCATATAAATTAGTGTATGACCCGATTGCTATAGATGCCGAAGTAGGCGATGAAAAAGATTATTATCTTTACAGCGATATATCAGATGTTGAGATAGATACAGTCATGGACGAGGAAGCTCTTGTTCTTTCAGATGAGGAGATAACCGATAACTTTACATGGCGATATGGAGTTATGAGAAGGGTTACTGAGATAAATCCCGATACAGGACTTGAAGAGCAAAATTATGTTGAAAAGTTCTATAAAAACAATAATGGATTTTTATATGATGAAGAGACAGGCGAACCCTTCAGAGTATATGACAATCAAACTCAAACTTTGACCCTGTATCTTATATTCATAGGCGAGGAGGGGTATTCCTTGTTAGAAAGCACTCAGGCCGATATATCCCAAGAATATAAGTTTATTTATAGTGACATAGCTTATATGTGGGCGACATTTAACATTAGGGTTAATATTGGCATCAGGGAACTATATACAATAAGCTTTAACAGCATGGGCGGCAGCGACTGCGAGTCCATACCCACTACCGGCGGAGCAATGGTCAATTTGCCCACTCCAACAATAGAAGATGAAACAAAATATTTTGGCGGCTGGTACGATAACCCTCTTGGCGAAGGAGATGAATTTGTCAATGATACTTTGGTTAATGAGCCCAGGCAGCAAGGATTTACATTATATGCAAAATGGATTGATAAAGCCGTTTTAAGTTTTGACGCCAACGGTTATCCCGACGATATGCCTTCTTCGCAATACATAGTTCACAATCAAACAGGAGTTGAGCCGGAAATGGATGAGACGATATATTGGACCACTTCTCCTATGTCATGGGATGACTATTTATCAGACCCTCAACCGTTTGATTTTGACACTCCCATAACTAATGACATAACACTTTATGCTGTATGGCAACCAAGATATACCGTAACTTTACACATGGATACCAATTATTCGGGATATCTTGTAGTTGAAGAAGAAGAGTATCATGATACCTATGTTTTTGAAGTATACGAAGGGGAAACGATACCGGATATTTATACCCCAGAGCCCAACAGCTCGTCTTTGGAGTTCAAAAAATGGTCATTAGATTCAAACGCGTTATCCCACAGCTTTGCATCCGCATATGATTTTAGTCAGCCAGTAAATGAGGATACACACCTGTACGCCTATTATGGAATATAACCAATACAAAAAAATGGCAATTGAGAAAAGAAAGAAAATGGGTTATTATATAAATAGAAAGATGAAAAACAAACTGATAACAAGAGCTATATTTATCGTTATTACCGCGGCGCTTAGCGTAACACTAATTATGGCCGCCACTTCGTCATGGTATATTAGTACTATGGAATCAACACAAGATTTCATAGTGGAAGCAGATGGCGTTTTATATTTATATGTCCCTGCGTCGGTTGAGGGCACCGGACAAACTCTATATCCGGCAAAAGCGATGCCTCAAGCGGTATCCAACGGTTTATATATGGATCCGCTTATTGAGTATGACCAAGGCGATGCCAATCCCTCATATGTATCTCAAACAGCAACGATAGCTGATTACTCTTCAAGATTTATCTTTTATAATGAGTATAGACAATATGTTCAAGAAACCGATGAATCTGGCGACCCTGTTTATGACGAATCTGGCGACCCTGTCTATGTTCAAGCGACCGATAGCGAAGGCGAACCGCTTTATGACGAGCAAGGCGACCCCATATACCTTACCGAGCCCACTCCTGCCATATTAAGTTATAACCTTGCCATAAAAGATACTCCTAATGAGGAAAATGACGATTATATTGATATAGATGAAATAGTAATAAAAGAATTTTACTTTTCCTATGACGAAGACCCTATTCCTCCGGATCTTCCCATTAATGAAGAAAATGGAGCTTTGGAATATTTGGATTCAGAGCAGGATAAGACCTCTGGAACAGTAAGAGTAGAAGGTACTGTTGAGATATATATACATATGCAAATTTATCTTGCCAATGTGGACGAACTTATGGACCCTGCCTTCAGCAATACAGATTTTTACATGGAAATTGAACTTTCAGTTATGCCAGAGGTGCAATAAAGGACACAACACAAATGAGAAAATCTAAAATAACCTTAATCTTAATAAGTCTTATGTTAATACTTTCCGTAGTTACTGCCGGAATGTCTTTGGCTATATGGATTCAGCAAGAAGGAGCGTCGGTTTATTTGGAGTTTACAGTTGATGACGACAATCCCTCAATAAGATATCAAATATATACGCCTGTGGATAATAGCGGAAACAGAGTTTCGGGTTCAATGAATGTAGCCGAAAGAGAATATACCCTATCCGACCCTGCGGATTATGATAATGTAGCAGGATACGCGCTTGTGGGCTGGGACGGGGGCGTGAGCTTTAATAGAATGGAGATTCCCGATAATTATACTATGAAAATTGACGATATACAGACCACAAAACCCAGTTTATCCGTACTTGTGGATGCAGATTTTTTGGATTATGAGTTCCCTGGAAATAATACGATAGAGGAAATGATTATATCCTCAAATATAGAATTTATAGCTCAAGGCGCCTTCCAAAATATGCTTAGTCTTTCGGCTTTATATTTGGCAGGCGATGATGTTATAGAAATTGGAGACTATGCTTTTGCAAGCTGTCACAATCTCACTTTGATAGATACTGGACAAAGAACAATAGTGGGAAATGAAGATAAGATATTCTTCAGGAGCTAAATTGATTATGAGAAAATACAAAAGAGTTATAGGTATTATTTTATTTATTATTTTGTTTGTCGCTCTTGTTGGCAGTATTGTTGCTTGTGAAAAAGAGAGATATACTATTTCATTTGTATCAAATGGAGGTTCGCCTTGTGAGGATATTACCACTTCAGGAAAACATAGTTTATCCCTCCCTACGCCACAAAAGGACGGATATACCTTTGACGGTTGGTATTTTGACGATGGACAATGGCAAACTCCGCTTGAGAGGGACACATTCTCCGATAAAAGATTGAAAGAAGATATAACAGTTTATGCCAAGTGGTCTTTTTCAGGGTATATTGTGGAATTTGACGAAAACGGCGGAAGTAGCGTCGAGAATTTAGTCTTAGAAAAAGATGATAAAATATCCTCTCCGCCCTTTACGGAAAAAGAAGGCTATCAGTTCTTGGGTTGGTGTGTTGATTCCACACTTACAACCTATTATGAATTTGGCTCAGAAGTAGACAAAAGTATGACTTTGTACGCAAAATGGTTATCTTTAGACGACCTTCAACATTGTTATATAACCTTTGAGACAAATGGCGGTACAGAAGTTGAAAGGCTGAGAGTTATGGAGGGAGAATCTTTTGTCCCGCCTACAACGACAAGGCAAGGATATGACTTTTTAGGCTGGTTTTTGGATGATGATTTAACGATGGCTTATCCGCAAGGGAGTATTGTCACATCGGATTTCACCCTTTACGCTAAATGGTCGGAAAACACAGACCTTTTGACAATCACTTTTAATACCGATGGGGGCAACGATATAGACCCATCAAAAGTTATGATGAGCGAGGTTTTTCCTCCTCCCACGCCTTACAAAGAGGGATATATATTTATAGGGTGGTATACCGATGAAGACCTAACACAGGTTTATGATTTTACAAAAGGCGCTTATGCAAGCCTCACACTTTATGCCAAATGGGAAGAAACAGCTCAAGAGACAACCTATTTCACTGCTTTTTATTATATGGGTGAGAATATGTTTTCTCAGGTGGTTTTGGAAGAGGGTACGCCTATTCCTAATATAAGCGGTGAAAGAGCGGGATATCAATTTTTAGGTTGGTATCAGAATGAAGAATTGACAGAACCATTCAGCTTCAATTATTTAATTGATGAAGATACTTTGCTTTATGGAAAATGGCAGGAGGAAAATGCGTTCAATGAAGGGGGCATGACTTTTGTTTTAGAGGAGGATGAGTCTTATTATATACTTTCAGATTTTGATAATTCTTATGAAGAGGTCACAATCCCTCAAACAGTAAATAGTTTGCCCGTTAAGACAATAGGGCAAGAAGCCTTTAAGAATAGTTATATTACAAAAATAATATTCTCAGATAGTACAGAAGAAATAAAAACCTCGGCTTTTGAAGATTGTAACAGATTAACAGAGGTTACAATCAATGCCAATATAAATAGCATCTCAAACAGGGCTTTTGCCAGATGCGACAACCTTAAGGATGTTATTTTTGAGGGCGCGCCGGATATTATGGGAAATTATATTTTTTCGGATTGCGTATCTTTGAAAAATGTCATTTTTCATGACGATATGCAAAGCATAGCCAGCTATATGTTTAATAATTGCTTGAACTTGGTTAGTGTAAATCTCCCCTTGTCCTGTCAAACAATAGGGCAGGGCGCTTTTACAAATTGTGACAAACTTGCAAATGTATCAATAAACGATAATTGTAAAACAATACAACCCCAAGCGTTTCAAAACTGCTTTTCACTATCTGAAATTGATTTAGCAAACATTGAGCAAATAAAAAGTAACGCCTTTTACAAAAGCGGGCTATTGACAGTCGAGCTGACCGATAGCGTCACAACCGTGGGTTCATCAGCTTTTGGGGAATGTGTGAGACTTGAACAAATATATATTGGAGAGGGGCTTGAAACTTTGAATAATAGCTTTATGTCAAGTTTGCAAGTAGAAAGTTTTGCGGTATCTGAAAATAACACGAGCTTTAGTTCTCAAGAAAATAATCTCTATAATAAGGATAAAACAATTTTATATAACTACGCTCCAAACCAAAGCGGAGATTTCTTTGAAATTCCGGAGGGAGTACAGACAATAGAGGTCTTTGCTTTTACATTTGCAAAGAATTTGACAAGCTTGCATATAAGTCACACTGTTGAAAATATAAACCCCTTAGCTTTATTGGAAATTAATTTGTTAACAGAGATAACAGTCGATGTATCAAATACCAGATTTTATTCTGATGAAGGTGTTTTATATAATAATGATTTAACACAATTAATAAAATATCCAATGAATAAAGACAGCAAAAGTTTTGTTATGCCAAATACGGTAGAGCAAATTTCCCCTTATTCTTTTATGGGAGTCAAAGGCTTAAAAGAAATTACTCTTTCACAGAAATTAACGGAAATAGCTGATTATTCCTTTTATGGACTATCCTCTCTTGAAAGAGTAAATTTCAATGGAGCGCCACTCGAGAGAATAGGCGAAGAGGCATTTTACGAATGCATATCGCTTATAAATATAGCTTTGCCGTCAGCGCTTTCTTTTATCGGGCAAAAGGCCTTTTATGGAAGCGGTCTGAAAAGTATTGTTATACCCACTGAAGTAGAAGATATGGGCGACAGAGCTTTTGCCAACAATCAAAGTCTTTCAAAAGTCACAATAGGGGCGGGAATTGTTAATCTTAATTCAAGGCAGTTCCAAAACTCAACAAATCTTAGTGAGGTTATTATCCTGGGCTCTCCCCAAACCATAGGAAACGCTTTTGAAGATTGTCAAATACTGACGGTTAGCATTCATGGCGATACTGTTGTTGAGACAATATCGTCCGAGGCTTTTTCAACTGTTCCATTATTAAAAGTTCAAGCGGTTTTGCAAAGTGAGTACCAAAGCATGCACGGTGAAAAATTTTCTCAAATAGTGGAGCTGTGAGGGTTTTTCAAATTAAATTAAAGCTAAAAAAAGGGTAGCGGTATTGACAAAAATATTATATATTGTATGCTTAAAGTATAGAACAAATTAAACTTATAGGATGAAAAATGGAATTGAAAAACAATAGCAAAAAGGATACAAAAGATAACACCTTGAAGAAAAGAGGTGGAACTCAAAATGAAAAAAATTCCATAAAAAAAGACAAAGCTTTTGACAAATACAAAAGAGAAATCCTTGATTGCTCTTTTGAAAACATCCTAAGAATGTCAAGCAACAGTATTAAACTCAATTATTCCGTATTAAAAAATTTTATAAACTCCTATAAATACATAAAAAGCAGTTTTGAAGGTGATAAGGAAGTGTTTTTCAAAGGAAAACAAAACCTTCTTGTTATAAAGATAGGCGCGGATAGGATTATGGTTTACTGCCGTTTGCCTGAGAATTCACTTGATAAAAAGAAATTCCCACATCGCGTAATCAAAAACAAAGAATTTCAAGATACACCCATTATGCTTAGCGTTCAATCCGATAAATCACTGGAAAAAGCAAAAGAGATTATTGAAATAGTTATGGAAGTAAATGTTATACAAAAGGCTAAGTCCACTGTGAAAAAAGCATACGCTCAGATGTATCCCATAAAGAAAAATGCTGTATTGAAAGGCATGGAGAACAGAGAACCCATTAAGGGGCAATATGACAAAGAAGAATACCATGACATAAAAAATGAAAAGGATTTTTTATCTGGGAAAAAGACATCAAAAGAAGTTAAAGGCAAAAAAGATAAGCCGCCCCTGAAGCAAACAGCTAAAACAGTGAGCGAAGCCATAGCTTTGGCTGAACCTGTTGTTTTCTATTATGACGCAGCGCTTGACACTGCTAGTGAAGTGGTTTTTGTCAATTGCCAAATGACTCTTAACGATAAGTTTTTAGGAAAAATGCTGCCGCCTCATTATACTGCGATTGCCGAGAGCAGTGACAGAATAGAAAAATTGAATCTTATGGCGGTGGAAATGGCGGTTAAGGACTGTGAGCTCAAGCCGAATCTGGACTTTTTGGTAAATATAAGTTGTAGGTTTCTATTGAAAAAGGACAAGCTTAAGAACCTTATCGAAAAAGCAAAGACCCCAAATGGCAATCTTGTTCTTGGTTTTGACTGTACCTACCTGAATGTGCTTGGGCAAATTGGAAAAACCGCCAACGAACAAATCAAAGGGGCAGGCATTAAATTTTTACTAAACAACGCTGAACAAGCGGGAATAGAAGCGCTTACTGAGTATTATTTGGATTATATAAGACTAGACGCCAGATACTATCCATTAAAAAATTCCAAAGCCATATCTCATCTTGATATGATAACGGGATACGCCAAAGTACAAGGCATAGTAACAATTATGGCGAATGTGGAAAATGTAAAAGACGCTTTGAAGTATTTTTC
>CAZVHD010000007.1:0-17263 GCA_964626765.1 uncultured Christensenella sp. | reverse complement strand
ATGCCGAAAGAGTGGACTATTTCAGCTCTCTCATAAATGAAAAAATAGACCTTTTCGCTCAAGCAAATGATTTATCTGTGGCCGAGGCTGGAGAGAATATGATGTCCTTGGGGTATGACGCTCTTATGGAAGCCGCTCAGTTAAATCTTGACCAAAGAGAAAGCCAAAGAAAATTCCTTGCGAATTTCACTATGGACTTTTTAAGCGCGGGATATGATATAACACCTCTTTCAGCTTGGAATGAGCTTATGGAACAAAATACCGATGAGGAAGAAAGAGCCAATATAATAAGCCATTATATCACAAACTTATCATCTCTTAGCGAAGAGGAGACTTTAGAGGATTTGAGCGTATTAATTTTAGCTTATGAAGAATTTATTGAAGAGGCCTCGGACGGGGAGAAAGAGGCAGTTTTGCAAAATTATCTTTTGACTTTAGACGATACAACAAAAGATGATATCATACAAATGTTGGAAGACGAAGACCTGTATAGCGCCGAAAGAGACCTTATATATGATAACATAGTCAGTGAAGAAGGGACTCCTGACAATGTTGAGATATTCAATAGGCTTATGAATATGATAAGTGTTAATAACAGTTATGATATTTTGTTGATGCATGAAGAAAACAAAAGTTATACACAACTGGTCGCTCTTTCAACAGGAATAAGCGAAGAGGATGTTGCAAAAGGTCTTTTGTTTGCGGAACTTGTTAAAGAATCGAGCGCCAACACCACTTTGGTTGATGTGTTATCCTTAGCTGTTGCGGCTACAATAGACGAATGGGACAGCCTTTCGGATTTGGCCTCTCAAAGAATGTGGAATTTCTATTTAACCGCTACAATTGAAGAGGGAATATATACTGATATAATGAATGTCATAGAGCTTTATATGTCGCCTTCTCAAAGCCATAGCCTAAATAGAATCAAGCACATAACAATGAATACGCTGATTAATATATATGATTATAACGAAGAAGACATGGAGCAGTATTTTGATGTCGACGGGGACACTTTTGCTTACAGAGTTTTGACTACAGTTAGCCAGACAATGGATGGCTCATTGGAAAGCTGGCAGATAATAAGAGCAAAATCCTCCATTTGGGACAGTATTGTAGACGACCTCAGCGATGAAAGCATACTCACAAGAATCCTAGAGGGCGACCCTGACGGAACGGGAATGATAGATACTCAACCAATAAGAGCTTTGGCGTATGAAAGACTTAAACAAAGCGATAAATATCTTCCTTTGTTTGAGATAAGACTTTCTAGTTTAGAAGCCACGCATGCGGGAATACCTGACACGCAAACAAGAAGGTCCACTATATATAAAGACCTTTATGATGAAAGCTCCCTTGAAGAAAAGGTTATTTTAATAGAGCTAATCATGGGCGCTGCAAAAGCCGTAAGCGACAATGAACAGGAAATATCAACAATTCCTTATACACAGGCAGGACATGACATACTTCAGATTTCAGACAATGTTCTTGGTCTTTATCTGTTACTGCCCGATGGACAAAGAATAGATATAACCCTAAATATTTTCAGCAGACAAATAGAAGATGTTCTTGTGCCGAATATCATAACCAATACCGATGAAGGCGAAGTAATAACCACAAATGAAAGCATACCAAATGTATATTATATAGACCCCTATAATTCAGAGACATACAGACTTCCTCTTCAGGCTGAGTTTGAGTTTGAGACCGGATATAATCTTGTGCTTGATATAAATGAATGGATAGATTATGACGAGAGTCTTTTCTACACAAGAAGCGATGAAGGCCAAACCCAAAAAATATTCTATTATAACTTCGGAGAGGACAGCTATAAGGGCGGAGTATACGAATTGACATCGTATTTGACCTATGGCATAGGCGAAGATGTGGAAAGACAAACTTTCACAATAACCATAGTTGTCCTTAATCGTACGCTAAGAGCAGCGTATGATGAAGAGCATCGTTTTGATAATCCAATAAGCGGACGAGTTGAAGACATACCAAATACATTGACAGAAGATATGTTTGTGGACTATGAATTGTATTATAGAGGTCAGATAGAACCTGAATATTGCTATTCCAATTTTGGTTTGCCGGTAGTGCCGCAAATAGACTGGAACAAAACATCTTTGAATAATGAGGGAGTCATAGATGAGGATATACTTGTAGAAGGCGGATTCATAAAAGATGTTCAGGGCTATTTACGCTATGACAACACAATGCTGTTTAAGACTTATGACGAAATTTGGGAAGAGGTACATGAACAGTACTCTCAAGTAGCAAAACCCATAGCGTGGGAGAAATTTTTTGAAATTACATATTCTGGCGAAAGGATAGTTAAAACTATTTTTGCAGGCGAGGCGGCTATTCAAATCAAATCTCTTGACGATGATATCTTTAATGAAATGTATATAGAAGCCTATCATAATATGTATCAGAATGCTTCGGCGGACTTGAGGTCCATTATTGATAATCTTATGATAACTTTGCGCAACAATAATTTCGGACTTATTCCCGACCAATCTTCCGAATTATGGTTTGTAGTATTTTATGAAGACTTGGAAGATAAAGCTTATTCGGGAGCGCTAAGTGACAATGAAGCAGAGATATTTACAATATTCACCCAAGAATATTCGGATATACACGATAGTTCGTTAAACCAAAAAAGAGCGGAAAAATGGGATGAGCTTTTTGAAATGACCGGCGTATGGCAGGGGCAACAGAGAAATATCGCTTTGGACTATTTGGACAGCGCCTACAATAATTTCAGAGATTCCATGCTTACTTCAGCATGGGACAGCCTGCAAGAAGCTGTTTCGCAAAGGGAATATCAAGTTATGTCAGACTTGATGGACAACTTGAGAGATATCTACGGCTCGATAGAACAAGCAAAAATAAGGGCTTGGGATTTTCTTGTTAATGACGATAGGGTAACAAGCATTAACGGAGAAAACGCAAAGGTAAAAATTTCTGCAAAGAAATGGAACTTTATTGAACTTATGGATATGGCAGAGAGCGTTATAGACGACATTACATTCAATCCTTTTACGCAAAGAGCCAATGCCGAATCTTTTCTGGCTAATTTTGAAGTGCTTAACACTTTGCTTATTGATATGCTTGAAGATATGTTATTAGATACTGAAAATGAATATATGGAAGAATTCAGGACAGAGGCTTTGCACCTTCTTAAAGAAAAGATTATGGAAAAAGCTCTTGAAGAGGTAATTGCCATAGACGATGAGAACAATAATCTTTCAGCAGAGGAAAAAGATGAAGCAAACTGGAATGATTTGTACCAAAAAAGAATAGATGAGGCAACAAGTCCCATAGACGATACAAGGGATGATGTGGACAATGAAACTGGCGGAAATTTGAGTTCTTATGAAAGAGATGAAATAGTCTGGGATAGACTTTGGGAAGGCGCTGGCGAATGGCAGGACCTTATGCAGAGCATACTTGACAGTATTGACAGCGAACTAGATGAAAGATACTACCAAGCAGTGGAAGAGTACAGAGAACAAAGAATAGACCAATTAACTTTGGAGATGGATAATATTCTTGACGATGTTTACCGCGAAAAGAGCTTGGATGCATGGAATACGGTGGCGGCAGACCCGCTCGACTATGACGAAACACAAACCACAATATCGAATATATTGTTTAGAGATGTCAAAAGGTATGCCTGGGGCAAGCTTTACGAAGACTATTCCGACGGTACTCAGAGATTGCAAATGCAACCTTATGTAAATGAAATATATGGCGAGCTGAGGTTTGCGCATGCATGGAACGGCTATTATTTGAATGCCACAAGCGATAGAAAGTCGCTTATGGAAAAAATCCTTTTGTATTATGGATTTAGGTCAACGAACGCTGATACAGGAGCCTATTGGGAAGTTTATGAATATATTGAAGACAACCCTCAGGCAATAGATGTGGAATTGGATGTTCAGACAGAGGTTTATGACATTGTTTATGAGGAGTATATTGGCGACGGAGAAGAACTTGTTATTGTGGAATATATTTCAAGGCTTCATGACTATGATACGCAAGGCATAAATTCAATATCGCAAATGTTCTTTGATGAAATCAAAAGGGACAGTTGGGATTATCTTTTGGAAATGAGAGATAACGACCCCGCTTTAATACAGCTTTTGCCGGAAAATGAGCTGAAGGCTCTTTCTTGGAATGAGTTGTGGCAAAAAAGAGAACAAACGGCCTATGATGACTATGATGTTATAGACGATATTTTTGAAATGATAAGGCAAGAGAATTTTGACAATCAGCTTGCTATGGCGTTTGAAAATCTTGATATCATAATAGACAATCCAGAATGGTTGGATATGAAAGATGATATTAAAGATGACTTAAATAAGGATAACAGAAAGACCATTCTTTGGCAAAGACTGTATGATTCTGTTGATAGTGAATTGCAAACTTCAATGGACGCTACTTTGGGTATTGTTTTAAGAGAAGGCGCAGAGCTTGGAGTTGACGCAGAAGCAAGAGCTTGGGACAGATTTATTGAGAAAAATGAAATTCCCAATAGCGTAAAAACAGATATGAACCAAATGTATACTACTTATGTTAGAGCAAGAGCGCTTGAGGACTATAAAGATTGGTATGAGCAAACTGTCACCCATGAAATCGACGCCGCTCATGAATTCTTAATTGAAAGTTACAAAAAAAGCAAGGTATGGCGTCAGCTTTACAGCAATGCAGACACCGAAAGAAGAGACCTTATGGAAAGTATTTTGTTGAATGTCGAAGAGGAGAATCAAGACGAGGATTATGAAGTTCAAATTCTAGAGGCCTTTGCTTTTGATGATTTGCTTGAGGAGATAAGTTCGGAAGAAAAGGACGCTATTCTTACAATCTTATTAAACACTCAACTGGATTACACTGAATTTGGAAATGAATGTATACAAAAAGTTAACGAGCTCAAAGCTCGCGAATGGGATAAGTTCTATGAAGATGCCACGGGAGTTATGCTTTCGGAGATGGACAGAATATATGAAAATTATGAAAATATCTCGGGTTCAGTCAACAGAAAAGCTAACGCTCTTGACGACCAAGAATTCAGAAATCTTTTGAGCTCAAGCGAAAACAGCGCATTGAACAATAGACTTAATGAAGGTGAAGAAAAACTTATGGAATTGTTCTTTGAGGTCAGAACTTATGACGAAATTATAAAAGACGAGAGCTATGAAAATGATCTTGAAAACTTTTATAACGATGTTTATGAGAAATATCTTGTGTTATATTTTGACAATAACCCCGACCATATAAATACCGATATTGTCAAAGCCGAAGCATTGCAAATGCTGTATGAGAAAATAACCGAAGAGGCAAGTCAGAGTATTGATGATTTGATATCAAACTATCTTGAAGATTTTGAGGAGGATTATCTTGCTTTGACCTGGGATGAGTATTATGAGTATAACTTGGTGGAAGATACCCAAAAAGCAGAACTGATGCAGACAATTTTGAATGATGCTGCTGATGCCGAGAGTGATTTTATAAAAGCTCTTTCCATTGATAAGGTACATGAAGAGCTTGTGAGTAGCGCAATATCAAAAATAACAGCGGAAAAGGAAAGCATCATAGAGGTTATTCAAAAAAGTCAACTTTGGCATCAACTTTTTGGCGAAGATATTTTTGCCTTGGAAAACATCTTAAACAGCATTGCGCCAGTAGACGACCAAGAGATGGACCTCAAGAGCTCGACTTGGGACGGTTTGTTCACAGTGGCATCTCACAGCAATGATTACATAGATGTTATGACATCTGTAAGAAACAGCGTGAAAGATGATTTCCCAAGCTATACAAATAATCAAATAGATGCTGAGAGTTGGCAACAATTATACGCTAGTGCCGAAGACCCCTTGCTTCAGTTTATGGACGAGGTCTGGGAGGATGTAAATGACAAGGCAGACGAAGATCTCCATTTGGTATGGCAGCAAATGTACTCCATTGTATCCGAGGACGGCTCGATATGGACAACTATGAAGGATGTCTATAATAATATATACGGTGAAAACCCCGATCTGTCCGAACAGGAGATAAAGGTTTTGGCGTTTGATATTATTATGGAAGACCATGACGCCATAGCGCCAAGACTTACGGAATTTGTACACGAATATAAAAGTGAGGCTTGGCTTGAGCTTATGGCATTTTTCTCAGAGGATGAGATAATGACAAATCTCTTTGAGGAAATGTTCAACCTTCAAATGCTCTATAACGATGAAATACAAAGTCAAGCTATATGCTGGGACAGAATGGTGGGCATGGCTTTTGAGATAAAACAGACCCTTTCTGAGACTGACCCACGATTTGACGAAGAGCAACTCAAAATGTTTGCTTTCAACACCATTTTGGATTTATTGAGTTCAACAGAAAGAGCGATTTTGGAAAATGCTGCAGAGGACATTGAAGTTCAATTGACAGCCGAGGAAATAGACAGCATTGTTTATGATAGGATATATCAAAGTATAATACCGTCGGAAAAAGATGTATTGATACAAAAATACGATGAGGCGCAAGATTTATATCCCCATGCCGACGAAGAATACCTCAAGCACAAAGCTCTTGAGCTTTATACCGAACACAAACAGAGTGAAGCTTGTCAGGATATAAACCATATAAGCCATGAGTTATTCTCAAAAGAATACACGGAGCTTAACAACAATGAAAAGCTATATGTTTTTGACAATATATATATGGCTGAGGAAGACAATATATTTACAGTTCACACATTTGATTACGCCAAAGAACACTGGGAAGACGGTCAAATTGATAGTGAAGATGCAAGAATGAGTATATTCTGGGACAAGACCATTATTGACGATGGCGGCGATATAGGAAATATTTATATTGGAAACGCCTACAAATCATATAATACAGAAGATAAAGAATTGAACCTTGAGGAAAATGTTTTTGTGGGCGAGGATTATACATACAGAAACAGACTGATAGCCATTGAATATCTGGACTTTTATGGTGAGCTCAATAGATATGCCGACGATGAAATTATCGGAACTGAAAGATACTTCAACGAACTTGTTATAGACCCGTTGAACCCTCATATTCCAAATAAAGTTGCGGCTTATGGTACTATCGAAGGAGTGAACGCCGACATAGAAATTGACGGTGAAATGTACACCTATATAGGTATGGTTGATGTGTCATATGAAAGCAGAATTAATAACTATATTTATGATGAAGGTGGCAGCGATGGCGAAGAAATCACGGCAACAGTATCCCCAGGAATGGGAGAAGGCGCGCAAAATCTTACGATAACCACATACTACCTTGACAGGACACCCGAGGCTTATTATGTAAGCAGTCAAAACTATTCCAACGAACAAAGGGATACCGACCTCAACCTCTATCCTCTGGGCTATGATGCGGTAAGCGGAACCAATATTATGACAATAGACCCGCTTAATGACAATATCTTTAATGCTGAGGAAGAAGAATATATACTTCCAAATTCCATAGTTATCTTATTTACGGACGCTTATGCCGACGGTGTTATATCAACGCTGTTTATGAACAATATATTTGATAACAGACTTGATGTTACCGATGTTGAATGGGATTTATTGGGCAATGAGATTTCTTTGAGCGGTCTTGACCCCGCGAACATAACCATAACTCAATATTCAGTTGAAGACGAATCGAGATCATCCACAGCAGCAATGAATGAGGATTTTTGGAAACTTAAACTCGAAGTGACTGAAAGAAATGTAGAAAGAATTCTTGAAGTAAACGCCCAAGGTATGGGCGGAGAGCTTCTTGCAAACGACCAAGAAGGAATGTTGCAGGCGAATAATAAAATAGACCCGTATAATGTTATGTTATCTTTCCCCGATCATGTGAGAGTTGAATTCTATGGGGCAGGCGACATCAAGTTACTCAACAATATCACCTGGAAGTTTGCCGACGGCAGAGGACTTGAGTATCTTCAACAATCCGAGGTTATAACAGGAGAGATAGGCGAGGCGGCAATGTTTTTGACGGCGGGATTTACCGTAGTAAGCGAGACCATATGGATTAATTTCCCCATTCAGGCAAGGCATATAGATATAACAGTTGATGGAACAGACGACATAAGACCTCTTGAAGGAGGCATAATCTATCTCATAAAAGACCAACCTTTGCAACCGCAATTAGACAGAATCAGTTCCTTAAATTACAATTTTGCCGAAATCGGCGAAGATGACGACTGGTCAGAAGTGCCCTTGGAATTTTTAGCTAATGATGTGAGTCAGATAAGCACAAACGAGGTGGGAACTTATACGGTCAGGGGACGATTAGGACCCATAAACGACCCCAATATAACATTTGAAGTCATTGTTATAGACCCCAAAATGTTTACAGAGTTTGAAGATGAAACAAATGATAAAGTATATTTTGACCGTATTTCCGTTGCAATCAACAGTTATGGCGTCAGAATAAGCGGCAAAGAGGATGAAGAAGGATTTTTGCCCGATAAATTTATTCAACATGAAATTAACGACAATGCCGGCAATCTTGTATCGGGATACAACGAATTCCAGATAATAAACAGGGAATGGGATATCGCCAATAAGCAAGTAGAATTCACATGTGTTTACACTTTCCTTAGGGATTATCACGATGTGGAAAAACTGGGCGGAAATGCCGCAGGCAGCGACGAGTTAACCTTTATGGTCACACTACCAATTGACACTTATGTCTATACCGAGGTGGACAGCAGTATGTCCTTTGATTTGGATGGAGACGCTCTTTATATTCCGCTGGGGGAAGAGTTAAAAATATCCGATATGCCAAAAGCAGTTATGAACAGAGGAACTGAAGATGAGTTTGAAGTTGCATTGCTTTGGGATTTAAGAGAAATAAATGTAAATCGCGCGGGCACATATAATTTATATGGATATTTCAGAGATTATACATCTTCTTATATGGCAAGAAGTAAAAACATCACAGTGGTTATAGAAAAATTGGATTTATCCGATGAGATAGAGACTGAAGAGGCTCTTATACAAACTTATAACGGGCTCAACCAGGAGGTTATTCCCGTTCTTCCGGATGTATTGAGAGAAAACGGAATTTATACTCAACTCCCGTCGACCAGAGTTCTTGTGGAATACATAACAGAAGAAAGATATGATATGGGTGATTTTGGCGATTTCCGCACAACTCCGTACAGAAATGCCGGCACTTATTATGTTAGGATAACAATTGACGACTACAATGTCACAGGTCAAAAATTGTTTATGCTAACCATTAATCCAATAGAAATAGACCCCGATGAATTGAGTTTTGATTATGGTTCGGGCTCCACCGAGATAGCCGTGCCCATACCCAATTGGCCTCAATCAGAAGCCGAGAAAGAAAGATTGTATTATGACCAGTTCATAATACTTGCAAATGCAGAATTTGGCGCAAACATACAAAACAGAGCAAGAGCCGAGGCGCTTGACATCCTATACGAAAATGTAAACGAAATTGGCAAAGATTTTCTTGATAACAGGATTAATCAGGTTATTGCCGAAGAA
Source organism: uncultured Christensenella sp. (assembly GCA_964626765.1). Classification (GTDB taxonomy): domain Bacteria; phylum Bacillota; class Clostridia; order Christensenellales; family DTU072; genus DTU072. The sequence continues at coordinate 7,727 of CAZVHD010000007.1, read as the reverse complement.
TTTCCTGAATATGAAATTGGTTCTTCGCAAGAACAGGCAAATATGATGATTATGGCAAAAGCCATTATATGGACGGAACTTATGCCCATCGGATTTGAAGATGAGGCGTTGGTTCCAAACTGGCCTCAGTCAGAAGCCGAAAAAGAAGACCTTTTGGATGTTGCAAGAGACCAGCTGAATGATGCAGGCGAAGAAGAGAGTGAGCTTTTGGTAAAAGCCCAGGCTTATGACAATCTTTATGATGTGGTTATGACGGAGGCTCGAGACCTTATGGATGACAGGCTGGAATTTTTGATATATGATATGTATTCCAATTATGACAGCATGTCTGACAACGCCAAAACCTTTGTTGTCATAGAGGTTAAAGCTCTTATTTGGGATGAGATAAATCCCACAGGGCTTGTGGACAGTCCCATAATAGAAAACTGGCCACGAACTATGGCGGAAAAACAGGACATATTAAACGAAGAATACTTGCTTATATTAAATCAGAACCTGGCGGGCGAGGAAAAGGATATGTTCATTCTTCGGGTCAAGGCCATGGCGTATGACGAATTGGTATTGAATGTGTACTCCTCAGCAAAGCAAATGCTTTCTGATTGGTTGGCAGGCGTTATTCAGCAGTACTTCCCGCTCTACGATACTTACGATTCCGAACAGAAAGAGCTCATAATGATAGAAGCCAAAGCTATTGTTTGGGATGAACTTTCTCCTGAGGATACCGTAATAGAAAGAAGTTATATCTATGACGGAAACGCTCATATGCCTGATATTTCAGGTCTGCCTCAGGCAAAAATAGCTAACTGGCCAGAGACGCAAACTGACAAAGACGAGCTTTTAAGCTTTGCCACAAACGAAAATCCTGCTTTCACTAGCGAACAGGCAAAGGCAAGGGCTTTTGATAATCTTATGCAAACCATATATTCAAATATATATGCTCTTCAGAAGATGAACTCTATACTTGACGATGTGATAATGACTTATTATCCTGACTATCACGACTCTGAAACATCCTATGAGCAAAGACAAAACATACTTGTATCCGCAAAAGCAAGGGCATGGGATACTCGAATTGTTCCCGGCGATACAGTTATGGAAATTGACTATGGCTTTGAGTTTTGGTATATGGATATGGAAGACAACTCAATGACAATAGAAACCAGACCAAGAGGAGCCGGAACCTATGAAATAACTTTGGTTGTGGATCCTGAAACCAATCCTAATTATGAAATGAAAGAGGGTGGTGAAGTTGTCATAACAATAAGCATTAGAAGAGCTCAAATAAACCAGGATTTTGCAAACCAAATGACCTATACCGGAAAACCCATACTTCCAAGATGTGACGGTCTTCACGACGCAAACGGGAACCTTCCCGACGGAGTCAGCATACAGTATAATTTCTGGCAGGATGGAGAGCCCGTAAATCACATAAGAAATGTGGGAGAATATACATTCTCAGCCTCAGTTGACGGAGGAAATAATTATCCCTCCTGGACGGTGGAGTCCCAAACAATAAACATAGTCCCTAAAGAAATGACAATAGATGTGGGAGTTGTTGAAAGTGGCTATCTACAAGAAACAAAAGAGTTCAACAGCAGCATTTCCCTTCAGGGCATAGTAGGAGATGATTTGCCCTCGATGTTTGGATATCTAGTATGTGAAAGCGAGGTAACCTCAAGGCACATAGTCGGCGAATATCCCATAAACTTTGTCGGGTTCAAGGAAACATATGATAGCGAAAAGATTTATTATTTGGATTCTGAACTGCCCGAGGACGATGTTATGAGTTTAGATTCTACGCTTTTTGGAAATTATGACATTACCATAATAAATGGAACATACAAAATTAACAAAGCTGATGAATCCGCAATAATCATTGAAGACGAGGCGCAATTGCACCAAATGTATGCACTTATGGAAGAAGGCGACAGTCAGATATGGTATCTTGCGCCCGGATATTATGGCGATTTTGAAATAGATAAGAATGTCGGACTTACATTAATTGGAAGTTATGACACTTCAGCGTCCTTTACTGATTTTTCGGACATCGAAGATGTTAACGACAGGCTTATGGAAGAAGTCAAAGAATCCAGCCAAAATATTGACACAGTATTTAATTCAATAACAGTAAGCAGAGGCGCAGTTACACTGGATATCATTAGATTTGATGGAAATATAGATGATACATCTGTTTATATAGGCAGAAATGCAGCGTCGGTGGATGTGAGACGAAGTCTATTCTTGCATGAAGAGGTCTTTGGACCTGGAGATTCGCCTCAACCTCAGAACGCCAGCGCCATAACAACAGCGCCCATGTTTAGAGGTCTTTTGAGACTGGATAGAACTTATATTGAAGGGTTCACTATCGGAGTGTACATGAACGGCGGACAGACTTTAGAAGTTGTCAACAGCAGGTTTAATAGAAACAATGCAGGTCTTAGAGCCAACAGAGGCAATGTTCATATAGAAGGCACGAGATTTGAATATACAAGAGGATACGCTATATATCTTGAGATTTCAGTATTTACCACAATCAACTGTTCTCTTTACAGCAATGAGGCGGGCATAGTATCTCTTAGCAGCGCAACTTATGATTTGTGGCTAGAAAACAGATTTGCCGATAATGTAGATGATATAATTGTAATGTAAAAAAGCTTTTAAGATTTGTTAAAGATAGGGTTAAGATTAGATAAAGCATTATAAATAATAGTATAAGTAAAAATAGTATATAAGTAAAAAAAGTATATATGAATGATAAAAAAAATAGTTGATAACAAAGGAAAGGAGAACAAGTGAAAGTCAACAGGAAAAGAGCTATATTAATATTCGTGTCATTATTTATACTGACAGCGCTTGCGGTTTTGGCTTGTCAGGGCTATAACATGCAACTTCAGTCCGCAGGGGAAATAGTGGGCAAAAACACATTTGCGCAGTCCATGGAGCAGGCTGACGGCAGCAATGTGGATTTCTACGCTACCGGAGACGAGCATTTCAACTATCTTCACGACGAAGACGGTTTTATTCTATTAAGAGAAAAAGGCTATTTAGTTTATGCAAAAAACCAAAACGGAAGGCCTGTTCCTACCGATGTAAAATACCAGGACAGTATTGACAAAAAGATAGCTTTACAAAAGATGACAATATCCGATGTGGATTTTTCTAGTCACCCTGATTTGGTAACTGAGTATCCCGATCTTCAGCCCTCAACACTCTATCAAAGCGCCAATGTTTCAAGACCCATAGTGAATTTTGTGATATTCATTAGCTTTTCCGGAGAAAATATAAATCCGAATAAGGAATACATAGACTCCATAATGTCCGGGCCTTCAAACTCCCTAACCGACTATTATCAGAAGGTATCATACGGAGAAATACTTGTACATAACATATATCCTGTTGATAACGGAGAAATTTTTGTTTATGAGGATTCTCAGCCCAGAAGCTATTATCAGCTTAGCAGAAATTCTTCAAGCAGAGTAGTCAGAGAAAGAAATCTTTTGAACAATGCTGTTGAGGCGGCAAAAGAGCATTTTGACTATGAGGATTTGGATATTGACATAAACGATGACGGATATGTGGACGCTGTGAATTTTCTTATTTCCGGCTCCCCGTACAGTGAGTGGGGCGGTATGCTGTGGCCGCATTCCTGGGACTTGAATGAGATTTCCAATGATGACCCTGTTACGATAGGCGACAAAAAAGTCAAAAAGTACGCCTTTAATTTTCTGGAGCAGCTCACAGTCGGGCTGTTGGCTCATGAATTTGCGCATGTCTTAGGCGTACCTGACCTTTATCATTATGAAGATAATTATGCAGCGGTGGGACATTGGGACTTGATGCATTATGAAGGCGATATTCCTCAATATATGACAACCCATATGAGACACAAATATCTCAACGCCCTTGGCGAAAATCAAATCAATACAATTGAATTTAATGGAGTCTACAGCTTAAATCCAACCACAATGACCCCTAAAGACCAGGTTTTGGCGTATCGCATAAATACCGATAGGCCGGATGAATATTTTATGGTGGAATATCGGAATAATAATGTCTCTTCTTATGATTCGTCGCTTCCCGGCTCGGGGCTCATTGTTTACAGAGTCAAGCAGGGTGAAAACGGAAATGAGCAGAGTCTTAAGAACAATCCCTCAAAACCCGATGAGTTGTTTATTTTCCGACCAAACGCTGTTACTACGGGTACGGATGGAGTGAGGTCTGTTGCAAATCTAAACAGAGCGTATCTATCCCCTAATAATTCTGATTTTTCCTCGGTTGGCGCAAGTCTAAACGAAAAACCTTCTTCAAGTTATGACAACAGCACTTTGTATTACACTAACGGAGAAAACAGCGGCGTGATATTGACCGCTATAGCAATAAGCGACGAGGAAATAACCTTTGAAGTTAGGTTGTCGGGTGACAATAGTGTCAGCGATGATTATTTTGCTGATAAACTTGATTTGAACAATGTCAGATTAACCAATGATACCGAGTTTAGCGGAGTGTATGCGCAGCTACAAGTTACTCAGGATATAAACACCTCAAACCTCAATGACATAATAATCAAGCTTCAGTCTCAAGACGGACAGGAGACAGCGTCTATAAGACTTGATAGAACAAGATTTCTGGATTCTTATAATAACGAGTTGAGAGATTTTCCCGTGAGATTTATAGTAAACCATAAGGGCAACACTTCTCTTACAAGCGTATTTTACGACAATGTATGGCAGAGTTATACAAAACCCGAAAAAATGAAATTATATGTTGTTGACAGCGACAACGACCATATCTTTTTACAGGAATATTTTATTGAAGATTCCACTGCCACATGGCAGTCTATCGAGATGACAAATGTAAACTACACTACGGATATAGAAGCGTCCCTTAATACCACAATCGCCATAAGAGATGATGGAAGGGGTATTATAAGTTCAGATATAGCTGAACTTGACGAAGTAACTTTTTATGACGCTGTATCCGCAAGCGCGGGAGACGAACACATTTTGTATATAAAAAGCAATCTTAAGGTGATTGCTGCGGGGAATTTTGAATCAGGTGAAAATGAGGTCAATGCCTGGGAGAATATCATAAAAGTAGAGGCGGGAGACCAAACATCTTTTGGCCTCACCCTCAACGGACAGGTAAGGTCGGCAGGAAGAATGCAGCCTAATAAGGTCAATGATTGGTATAATATTATGGATATTGCGGTGGGGAAAGAGCATATAGCCGCTTTGAAATCTGACGGAACAGTAGATGTTGCGGGCACAAATGAATCAGGACAAAGCGAGGTCAGCAGTTGGCAGGACATAATCCAAATAAGTTGCGGAAATGACTTTACCGCCGGATTAAGAAGGAATGGAACGGTTGCTGTTGCAGGTCAGCTTAATAATAAGGCGCAGGTTGAAGCTTGGTCGGATATTGTCAAAATTTATGCTGGAGAAAGCCATTTGTTGGGCTTGACCTCCGCCGGAAGAGTGCTTTCCGCAGGAAATAACGCATATGGACAACTGGACACACATTTGTTTTATGACATAGTGGAAATAGCCGCAGGCAGATATCATAGCGTCGCGTTGAGAGAGGACGGAAAACTTTTATATGCGGGAGAAAATACCAAAAACACCAACAACATAGACCAAAACATCATTTATTATGAAGACAACTATGTGGAGGCAACCTCCTTGATAGCGCCTTTTACACACAAAATTCTTAAAATCGGCGACACCTATCAACTGGATGTTGGAGTTTTTCCTGAAAACGCATCCTATAATAAAATAAGCTATTCATCAAATGAACAAACGATTATAGCGGTTAACGAAAACGGGCTTATGACCGCAGAAGGGACGGGAACTGCGACTATTACTGCAAAGCATAGAGGTTCGGATTTAGAAGTGGTGATGACCGTGGAGGTTATTGAATACATAAATACAAGCGCAATGATAGCCGCAGGCTCAGAACATACCGCGCTTTTGAACAATAAAGGTACGGTCTATGCCATGGGAAGAAGCGACGAGGGTCAGACAGATGTGAATTTATGGGGAAATATAGCGTATGTAGCAGCGGGCGGTGATACCACGGTGGGTGTAACTCCGGATGGAGATGTCCTGGTTGAGGGAAGTATGGCGGACATGGGCGCCGAAGATTGGTCGGATATAGCCTATGTTGCCACAAGCGGCAGGACATTAGTAGGCATAAAGTATGACAGCTTTACCGTTGCAGTAGGCGACAATCAATATGAACAGACAGATTTTTTCAATTCATTTAGCAATGTCAAACAGGTAGCGACAAGCAAGACCCACACAGTTGCCTTAACAAACGATAATCGGGTAGTGGCAAAAGGTCTTAACGACCGTGGACAGCTTAATGTGGAAAGCTGGCGTCACATAGTCAAAGTGGCCGCAGGCGAGGGCTTTACGCTAGGGCTTAGCGACACTGGAAAGGTCTATTACACCGGACAGTGCGGATATGTAAGCGATATGACAACGCTTTCAGATTGGTATGACATTGTCGATATAGCCTCAAGTAACAATCATATCACGGCAATAAATTCCAAGGGTAAGGTCTTTGCGGCGGGAAATAACTCGTTTGGGCAAACTGATGTTGAAAACCTTGAGGATATAGGAAGAATCTCTGCCGGAGGACAACATACAGTAGCCATAAACAATGACGGAGAAATAAAAGGTGTGGGAAGAAACAGCGACAACAGACTCAATCTTCCCTCAGTAAACAGCCTGCCTTTTGTGGAGTGGAATGACATAACATCAATCCAGGATGTTTATGGCGTAAAGGTGGGACAAACCAGAAGAATAAATCTTAGGTTTGACCCCTATAATGCCACAGATAAAAAGAGCGTAACTTATACATCGTCCAACCCCCTTGCCGCCCAAGTGGACGAGGACGGATTTGTTACGGGAATTATGAAGACAGGATTGTCTTCGCCTGTTCAAATAAATATTACCGTGCAAGACTCAGCTCAAGAAAGCACACATCAAATGACGGTTGATGTTTATGTTTATGAAACAATAAGCAGTATAGAATCATTGACGCCACCTCAAAAGACCGTTTATAGCTATCAGGAAAAACTGGACTTATTGGGCGGGAGAATTAGAATAAACCTAGGAAGCGGCGTCAGTTTTGAAACGGACATCACTTCTGATATGGTTACAAACTATGAAACCGCTACAAACACACTGGGAGAGAGAACGGTTGAAATAGATTTAGAAGGCTCGGAAAACACCGTCAATTATAATATTTTCGTGTTGGATATGGCGACCAATGTGGAACTTGTCAATCTTTCCGAGATGAAAAGAGTTTATGAGTATGGAGATGATATTGACTTAACTGACGGTTATTTGAAGGTTACAAGAGGGTATGAAGGCGAAAACAGCTATCTTCTGACTCAGCTTTTATCCGAAGGCAGTCTTGAAGTTATTGCCGATACCAATCTTATGGGCTCAACAACGGTGACCCTGAAATATACCGACCCCTTGGCGCTTGAAGAGGACATAGTCTCAGTCCATTATCTGACTTATGTAATAGATGTTTTGGATGCTGTAGTTGATATTAGCGCAACCCTGGACAAATACAGCTTCGACTATGGCGAAGATATTTACGGAAAAGGATATCTTTCAGTGAATATGAAATCCGGCAATCAGATTTATCAGGATATAGTGGACATAGATGAAGATTATCAACCGGGAATAGATACAAGGGTTATTATTGAAGACTAC
>CAZVHD010000006.1:3904-17586 GCA_964626765.1 uncultured Christensenella sp. | reverse complement strand
GTTGTGAATAGAAAAGGTAATCCGTCAAAGGCGTTTGCCTTTGGCGGTGAAAACCGACAAATCAAGTTGCTAAAATCAGAAGGCGTTGAGTTCGAAAAAGGCAAGGTAAAAAAACAGTTTATTATAAGTTAAATATTCAAAAATTTACTTTATTTTCTAATATTAATTACTATTGTTTTATCATCTTTGTATATTGACTTAATATAGTTTATGTACTACTATAAAATTAATAAGTAATTATAAATATATGCTTATTAAACTAAAGAATAAGGTAAATTCAAAAATGAAACTTGCAGGCAAAAGTGTTACTTTCAAAAAAGAATTTTATTCGAAGTTAGCGACGATTGTTTTCCTATCTTTAGTTATTTCATTGATTTTTATTTTTGCTTTTCCCCAAAACCCTGCATTTGCTTATAGCGTTCAAGATTCCGTAGTTTATGATAAAAATGATTATGATATTGACAGTTATTTTCAAAACAGCGACAACATAAATACCGGAACATCTGCATTTGTTATGCCTATACAAAATGCTTCGCTTGAAGATTATGTGGGTTCGTATTGGGACATCGATAACAGCGGATATAATGCCTCTTTAACCACCGTCGATAGCAATACATACAGAATTTTTGATAGTGACAATATATTTTCCGGTGAAGACAGTGTATATTCTGTTGTGAATGTACCCGTACCGGACAACCTCAAATATTTATTTGAATTAGGCCTGGTCTCAAATGTGAAATTCACAGCAAAGGCGCAAACGCAATCAAGAGAGATTGAGTTTGCGGTAGGAGTCAGCGTAGGAAATCGTCATACGCCAACAGCAGATACAGCTTTGACGGGTTCTCCATCATCGGGAACAGGTGAAATTCACAAGACTTTATCTACATCTTCATACAGTTCGTATGATTATATAGCATGTCATATGTATACCTTTATTGACGGTTATTTTTGGGGAACTACGGCCGATGTGTTAATTTATGATATGCAACTTTCTATATCCGTTAGCGAAAGACCTTTATTTAGAGTAGGGCTCTCCACTCCCAATACACAAGACGCCGCGGGAAATAGAACAAATCTTTACGCAAGTGTAAGATACAATAATAACATTATATCCCAAGATAATTGGACAAACATATCTTTTAATACTTTTGGTGATACTTTCTCCTTAACCGCATCAGATGTCAACAGATATCCTTCTCCGGTTTGGCGTTACGCTCTTTCAGGAGCGTCGCTTCATAGTAGTTTTGGCTCGGCATATACAGCTTCACAGGAGATTAATCTTTCGCTTGCAACATTTGTCTCCCAAAGTTATGGCGGGCATGGGATGTATTATGGGGCTTACTATGGGACACCGTCAAGTTACACTCTTACGCTTAATGCCCCTTCGGGTTTTTCGTTTAATACGGGATTGAGCGGATGGTCTTACAACGGGAGTTCAATTTATAGAACAATTTATTATGACAATAACTATTCCATCCCAATGGCAGATACTCTTTTTCAGGAAACGGGAAGTTTTGCAGGTTGGTACATAGGCTCAACTTTGGCTTATGGAAATGGCGGCACAATTCAAGGTCCAAATGTTACTTCTGACATAACATTAACCGGCTCTTTTGGAACATACAATTGCCTGAACGAAGTTGTGGGGGATAACAGATATGATGAAAACGAGACGGCAAACAGAAATCAGACTACAACAGGAACAGCTACCTTTTCAGAAACTCAGAACAGTATTCCTAACAGCCACTATGTCAATATAACAATAACTTATAATAGTTATTCAGGATACAACCTTGAAGGGGTATACGCAATTTATGAAACAGGGCCTCTTGCGGGAGTTACTGTGACTTTGGACAGAGTGGACGCCGCAAACAGAAGATGGTCGCTGCCTTATTGTAGCGGAGACTATCGTATATACAGCAGTTGGACTGTCAGTCAGAGTATCTATAGCATAACTTGGAGCCCAAACGAAGGCGATATGCCTTCGTCATATCCTGAGAATTATTGGCAGGGCAGAGGTGTGGAAGAAGAAGAAATGCCTTTGCCAACAAGGTCGGGATATATTTTTACAGGTTGGTTTACCTCATCTTCGGGCGGGTCAAGATATACTGAAATAGATTCTTCCCATACAGGAGATATTACGCTATATGCCCATTGGATAAACAGTTCCATTAACACATCTTCAAGCATATATAGAGCTCCGAGCTCTTTTACTACAAACGAATGGTATCATCCCTCTTCAGGCGGTGGCGAGGTCGCAACAGTCACCGTTCCAAGCGACCTTCAGGATTATATCTCCTCCGACAGATTAAGAGCCACTGTGTCCGTTACAGCTCGCGCCAAAGCAAGAGCCAGCGGCAGTGTAACCAGTGAAAGCTTTGTTCATGCAAACTTTAATGATGGTTCCTGGCAAACCATAGCCCAAACAGATGAAGCAAATGGTAAAGGCTACAGCTGGTTTACACCGCAATGGGGTGATTGGGAAGATTCCGGAACAGAAACCGGAACTATTGCGAACAATGTTCTTATTGATTCAACATCTTTTACTATCAATTACCGCTTTTTTAATGATAATGATTCAGTAGTAGCAAGATCGGATTTTGAAGGATGGGTTTACTCCTATACAGTATCATATAGCGTAACGGGATTTAGCGATAACATAATTTATACCACCACCTTTAACCGCAACGGAGCCAGTGGTTCAAATAAGGTTTTATACGCAAGAGGCGGTATATCTTTTTCCATACCCCGAGCGGCGTTTTGGTTTCGACCCGGTTACCGTTTTATGGGGTGGTCAACTTCCTCAAGCGGTTCAATTATAACAAGCTTTAATGTGACAACATCGTCATATAATAGAACATACTATGCAATTTGGACAAAAGATAATTATATAATTAGTTCTTGGGATAGGTACGAAGGAGAGACAGGTTCAACATTAATGGTAAGGGCGCCGTATTATCAACCTTCAGACGAAAATTTAAGTTTTTTGAATAGCGCCTTTGATGATGCTGACGGAATAGGCGTGAATAAAGACCCCGCTATAAACAATCCCAATAGTGATAATGGATTTGATGCTGTGGGTTGGTATTCAGACAGCGGATGTACGACATCTTTTAATCCAACAAACAATAGTTTGAGTCAGGATGGGTCAAGAGTATCATCAGATATACTATATTTGAAATGGCAAATGAAAGACCCGTCAATCTCAATTTCGGGTCACCCGGAAGTTGATTATGGAAATTCAATAAACCTAGAAAATTATGTTGATGCAGATATATCCGCTTCAAGCGAACAAGAATTTTCTTATACTATCAGCTTTAATAATTCCAATAATTTTTATTTTACCGATCCGGAACATGATTATTATCATAACATATTCGAGGTATCCCATACCCGAACATCAGCGGGAATAGCAGTGACATATACTCCCACAGTAACTGCTTATACAGTAGTTAACGGAGTTACATTGACATCTGTTGCAAGCGCAAGTTCGGCAATTTCGCCAACTATAAATCCCATAAAAGTTAAAGCGTCCATAGAAAATTCTCAAGTTTACTATAACGGTACAAGCTATAATCTTTATGACCTTATTTCATTACAAACCGTTGATTCTGAGCATGCTGGGACTTTAGCAAATGAATACATGGCGGGTTCTGTGACTCATGGCAGTTGGTATGACCCTGAGGACGAAAGAGGTCTAATTATGAGCTCTCCTTCGGAAACCTATGACCCTCTTTATAGTCTTTATAACAATTCAACAAGCCCCAGTAGATTTCAAAGCAACAATGTTAGGGACGCCGGGGTTTATACTATTCATAGTATGCGGTTATTAAAAGATAGAAATGTTAATACTTCCTACAACAGAAATTATGAATGGGAAGAAACTCAAAACAGCATACCTCAAATATTGGATACAGAAGATATAACTCTTACTATAATGCCTCTTACAATGCAGGCGGTAGTTTGGTTTACCATAAAAGAGTATGGGGATGGTGACAAGAACAAAACCCATGTTGACTATATGCCTCAGTCTGAAGAACATGAGTTTAGCAATGAAGAGGAAGCTCTTGCAGATGCGGAGATATATCACAAGATATCGGCCTATGGTCTTATACCTTATGACTATAACCCCTATGCCGATGACTTCACCGGCGCATTATCCCGTCAAGCAGGCGAAGAGGTGGGCAAATATAATCAAACTTTTGATTTGAATAGTATAAATACATCCGTAAGAAATAACTATACGATTGATGTAGAAGGCTTTGAGTTTTCACGCCCACAACCTTTCTTTTCCGCAGATGAAATAAATTCTGATACATATGTGTTTTATGATTTATTTGAAATCAAGGAAGCCGTATTGGATTTTTCCTGGACAGCCGAAGGCGAAGGCACACAATTTGACGGAGAGGAAAGAGGATACAGAGTTACGGTATCAGGCCTTAAAAGTCAGGGTGGATTAACCATTTATGAAGACAGTGATTATCAAAATGAAATAAAAAATGTCACAGTGTCAGATGATGTGTTTTATGTTACGCAAAAAAATGCCGGACAATATACGGTGACCCTTCACATAGACAGTATAAATTATGAATTCGATGAATCTGCAACTATAACAAACAGTTGGACAATCAATCAACGCTCACTGGATTTCAACTGGATGGATTATGCCGGCAGTATCTATAACGGAAATAATCTTGGAAGAAATGTGACGATATCCAATATTGTGGGAAGCGAGACAATTAATTTTTCAAGTGTCACAAACACAATAGGTTCTACGACTTATGAGCCTTTTGATACATTGGACATCACAACATCCACAAATGTTGCCAATGATAGTTACGGGTTTTATGCAATTGAAGCAGAAGTGTATGGCGTGGCGATAGGAGACCCCGTTGGAAATGAAACATACACAAGCAATAATTCCAAAAATGACGAGCCAGGAGTATCAACACAAGGGTGGTATACGGAAGCTCAAGACGGTATGGATGAAAGTAATTATAGCGGTTATACAAGCACCACCTTCCAAATTCACAGAAGACAACTTAGTATAATATGGCAAGACTTCAGAACTTATAGTCAAGTATCAACAAATCAAAGTTACGAATTTCAACAGGAATATGAGCAGGGTCTTACTGCGGTTATATCTAATATTCTTGTGGACGATGAAGTTCAGTTCACAGGAGTCATAAACAACCAAAGCGATGTCTACACAAAATTAGATACATATTCATCATCTACATTCGAAATAGACTTTACAAGAACTGATGTTGGAGATTATTCTTGTTCTATTTCGTTAATAACAACAGATAACTATGTTATGTCGGCCTCGTCTTTAGCTTTTGATATCTACTTGAACCATGTCACAATAACAAAATGGCAATTGAAACCTGGCAATCTTGACGGGGCAATAGAAATATTCAATGACGACAATGACAATACAACGGATATATCTGTCGTATATTCTGCCTTGAATTGGGTTATGACAGTGGATGAAGCCATTGATAGCAAAAATCAGGTTTTGGACATCGGTAATGAAATTACCTTTTCATATTCAGGAAATTCCTATACAAATTCCGGAACAAGAAATATTACCGTAACATCGGACAACGAAAACTACGAAGTAATAAACGCATCCAATCGAGTTTGGACTATCATTCCTAAAACTGTGACTTTGGATGCATCCGACTGGGCGGATACCGATATTGACTATACCTATGATAGAACCGCAAAAGGGCGAAAGGTTAATTTATTATCTGTTAATTATGACGGGTCTCAAACAGCCGAGGACACCTCATGGCATATTTATCAAGCTGATGAAGGTGTTTTCCGTTTTGAATACAGCTTTGAACTGGGATCAGGAAACTATACAAGGTCGGCGCAGTCTTTTACTGCTGTTAACGCAGGAGATTATGAAATTGATGTGACAGGAATAGAAGACTCTAACTATGTTTTGAGTTCTGATAGCGGGGCTATAAATTCCACTCAATGGACCATAGATAAAAGAACTCTCAGTGTGAACTGGCCCTCAACAACAGATTATACTTATAACGGTAACCAGTATACTATGACCCCAACTATCAATAATGTCATAGTAGGCGATACAATAACGCCTTCATATACGGGTGTAAGACAGGAAACCGATGCAGGAAATTATAGTGTAAGCGTGTCGCATTTGACACAAGGCAGTGAAAACTATACTCTTCCCGCAAACCAAATGAACTGGAACATAAATCCCAAACAGCTCGATTCGACTTTTTCAACTAATAATAAAACTTATGACGGAAATCCCTATGGTGTTTCGTTGACAATAACAGGAATGATATCTGCGGACGAACTTTCCATAAACAGTATTTATACGGCAAAAGAAGTAGGGGAGGATAATGATTTAACAAATTCAGGATTTACTCCCACCGACTCGGTTTTGAATTTTGCCTCGGGCTCGTCCACAAGAAATCAGGACTATACAGCGGTAAAAGCAGGAAACTATAATGTAACAATATCGCTCAATGATATGCCCAATTATAGCCTTAGTGGAACAACAAGCCGTAGTTGGACTATATCAAAAGCAACAATATCAGTTGACCTAAGCGGCAGCGGAACGAGCGTATATGACGGTATGCCGCATGGAATAACAGTAAATGTCTCCGGAATAATAGGAACTGAAACTGTGCTTTTTGATGTCACAACCGATACTTATAGCCAAAGCGGTTTTGACAACACCACACCGGTAGTGAACAGTTCTTATAATTTCACAAGAACAAATTATGGCAATTCCACATTGTCTATTGCTTCTAATCTGTATGGAATGGATGATGCCGCAGGTTATGGAGCGGTAACAAATTATACCGTTGATGTATCGGGTAGCGCCGGATACACAATAAACCAAAGACAGGTGGCGATTGAATGGATAAAAGATACTGTTGAGAGTTGGACAGATTATACAACCGTTTATAACTCTCTTACAAGAAGCGTGATAGCCGAGCCTACAAATGTTGTTTCAGGCGATCTTGTTGAATTTTCTTATTCAAGTTTTCAGGGCATAGACGCAGGAGACTATGACACTCAAATTGACGGTTTTCAAACCAATCCCCAAAATAACTATTCTCTGCCCCCTTCAGAAGAAAGAAACAAGGAATGGGTTATTGAAAAAAGGACTATTACCGCATCATGGACAACTCCTGATTTTGAGAGTTATGACGGAACTCTTAAGGATATCGCATACTTTAATGTGACAAACATTATACCCTCTGAAAGCGTGTCGTTTGTGAATACTATCACAACAAATTATTGGTTTACTACTCAGCCTATAAGTTCAAGCGGTGTAAATCCATCCTCATCAATGTCTCTTTTGGCGGACAGCACAGGTCAGGGAGAGGAAACCTTCGAGGCAGTAAAAGCGGGAATATATGATATAAGCGTGGAACTACATCAAGATATGACAAATTATCAGCTTGACGGAATAATAGAAGTGAATTCTCTGGAAATAAAGCAAAGCATTTTATACTTTGAATGGACGACTTTGCAAGAGGGAGTCTATCTTCAGGATAGCGGAGATTATATTGAATATACATACGGAGAGTATGACGGGGATACTCATGGTGTTGAGGTTCATGTTAGCGGCATAAAAAACAGTGAAAGCCTTACTTTGACAATAGAGGATAATTTTTCCAACAGGGGCATACTTTCAGATACCACACAAGTGACAAACAATTCAGATTTTAACTTTACTAGTAAAAATGCCGGAATATATGACATTTTGATTTCCGATATTGATTCGGCCTCGAATAGCTCTTATGCCGATAAGTATAATTATACTTACAATAATCAAAGCGGACTTTATTGGAGCGATGAGTCAACTCTATCAAATATAGACAGTGTGTCAAAGCCTATAAGATGCGTTATAGAGGCAAGACAGCTTGTGGCTTCTTGGTCGGAAGGGGATTTTGTTTATTCTGCGTCGCAGCAAGGGAAAACATTGACATTGGACAATGTGATAGGCAGCGATACCCTATATCTTGAAAGTTTGGTCACAGCTTATACTGACAGTTCTATGGAAACGCCTATAACAGACACCGGAGCAAGTCCCTTTGGGCAAACAACTCAAAGCATTTATGGAAGCGGAGCGACAAGGTCGCAGGATTTTGTATCGGCAAAAGCCGGATATTATGTTGTAGAAAATATAAGCGTTACAAACCAAAATTATACCCTCCTGGTTGACGACGGCGAATGGGAAATACAAAAAAGAGATTTGCAACTTGATTGGTTGGGCAGCGGTGAAAATGTCTATGACGGGAGCTTATACGGTGTAAGCGTATCAATATCGGATATTCAAGGCTCGGATACAATCACTTTTAATATCACAACAAATTATTTAATAAATGGTTTGTCTTCGGCAGTCAATAACGGGAGTTATGATTTCTTGAGTGAAAATGTTGGAGTTTATACTGTGGATACAATATCTCTTGAAGAATCTTCAGGCAGTAGTTTTAGCCATGTAGATAATTACAATCTCATAGAAAATTTGGGTGATTTGGCAATAAACACTCAATTTAGTATTACCCAAAGAGAAATTACGGCTGAGTGGACGGAAAACAATTTCACATATAGTGAAGACGCTCAGGGAGAGACATTAACCATAACAAATATGATTTCGGCCGATACACTAAATATGACAGTGACAGCCTCCGCAAAAGTAATTGGAACAGATGATAATCTTTTGAATAGCGGAATAATTGAGAGCGGAGATTTTAGTCTTAATGCGGGTTCATCTTCCAGAAACAAAGATTTTACAGCCAATAAAGCCGGTGACTATACCGTTATAGTAGAGCTAAACGGTATGGATAACTATACGCTTTCAGGGCAGACTACGGCAAGCTGGACCATAGAAAGAAAAATAGTAACAATTAATTGGTCGGGAAGCGCAACATCACAATATAACGGAAGCTCTCAGGGGATTTCCGCCACAATCTCAGGGATAATAAGCGGTGAAGCCTTAGTTTTAAGTGTGACAAGCTCATTTGAAAATAATGAAATTATTTCAGATGTAACCGAAATTGACAACGGCGTATATGAATTCACATCCTTAAACGCTTCGACAAATCCTTACTCAGCGGTGATAAATTCTATATCTTCAGTAGAACAAGGAAACCAATATAGCCATCAAGACAATTATACTCTTTCAACAGTTGGAGATAGCACCTATACTTTGACGAAAAGAAGTTTAACCGTCAACTGGTCAACGGAGAGCGGACTTGTATATGACAAAACGCAAAAGGGAATCCAAGTAACCATAGACAATATCTATTTTGACGATGAGATAACTTTCAATATATCTTCAACAGGTACTTATCCGACAGCAGAAACAATAACATCCAGCGGATATTCATCCAGTCTTTCCCAAGTGTTTATGGCAGTGAATGCTTCAACTTATACCGCAAGTATTCTCTCTATTACATCCGATAACTTTGGGGATAATAACTATTCTCTGCCCTCTAATAGTGGACAATGGACCATAGAAAAAAGAGAAATTGATTTATTATGGCAAGACGATACCGATCCCGTAAGCTATAACTTCAGTTTTGTTTATGACAAAAATGAGCATGGCATAACCGCAGTTGCTGATAATGTTATAGCGGAAGATACAGTCACATTAAATATTACAAATAATACTGCGATAAATGCAGATGTTTATACAGCAAGTGTTAGTTCAATAGATACAGGCTCTGAAAACTACCGACTACCTTCCTCAACTACAAAACAATGGGCAATAACCGCAAAGGAAATTGTTGTGTCTTGGAGTGAGGAGAGCTTAATATATGATGGACAGGAAAAAGGTATACTCATGTACCTTGACGGTGTGGTTAGTGGGGACAATGTGGGAGTCGTTCCTGAAACATCAGCTTATGTTTTGGATAGTGGCACAAATCTTTCCAACAGCGGATTTTATCCTTCAAACGGCGCCGAATTGTCATTTTTATCTTCTGGAGAAACATTATCTCATGATTTTGGTGGAGTAAGAGCAGGGGATTATGAGTCTGAAGTGTCCCTTTGTACGGATTATGGACTATTCCCGGATAATACTAATTATTCGCTCATAGGCGTTCTTCAGTCAGAATGGAGAATAGAAAGACAGCTAATAAGTTTGGACTGGACTTTATCAGCCGAGAATAATGCTGAATATGACGGCAACTTATATGGAGTTGACAAGCAAATATCAGGAATACAAAATTATGAAAGAATAACTTTGATTATCACAAACAATTCATATTCTGAATCTGATATAACAAGCGGCGTAACACTTTTGGAAAACGATACTTATGAGTACAGAAGTATAAACGCCGGCAGCTATTCTGTCAGCGGCATATCACTTGGTGTCGCATCATCCACACCGCAAAGTAATTCCGCAACAACTGATAGTATATCTTCCGGCAACTATGTATTAGAACAAAACGGCTCAAGCAGCTTTACTATCGAGAAAAGAGAGCTTAGCGTTGACAGTTGGGATTACTCAGAACCTTTTTCTTATGATAAGAGCACAAAGAGTGTTACTGCCACCCCCGGAAATGTGGTAGAGGGAGATACTGTTACATTTTCATATCTTTCTGATGGGACTTATACAAATTCGGCTGTAAATGCTGGAAGCTATACTGCTTTAATTGTGGGATGTAGCCCGTCTTCAAACTATGTTATTCCCTCGTCAGGGTTGGAACAAACTTGGCAAATTGGCTCAAGAGAGCTTACGGTCATATGGTCGGATGCGGAAAATCTTGTTTATGACGCATCCCTTCAAGGTATAAGCGTATCAATTCAGAATATAGTCCAAACAGATGTGATAACCTTTAATATTATGAATGAGGGAGATGTTCCCGAAAGTTCCACATTGACATCCTCAGGAAGTTCTGCAACGCTAACAAGCAATTTCAGAAGCGTGAATGCGGGAAGTTATACTGCAAATATACTTTCCTTAACTTCGGACAACCATGGCGACAACAATTATTCGTTGCCAATCAACGAGGGAGAGTGGACGATAACACCCAAAACAATAGGTGTTTCCTGGGATTATACGGGACCTTATGAATATTATGGTGGCAATTGGAATGTATCTGCCGAGGCCACAGGCATTGTGGACGATGCCGAATTAGATTTTTCATATACCACTGATTTATCAAACAATGTAACAACTCAGGCGGTTTATGTGGACACATATTTTGCAACAGTTGAAAGTATATCAGGATTAGGAAGCGAGAATTATCAATTACCTGATATGGAAAATAGGATTTTGGAATGGGAAATCACGCAAAGACAACTTATCTTTAGTTGGAATGAACCAGATTTGATTTATAACGGAGATTTGCAAGGCAACACTTTGACTATATCAAACATTATTGCAGGGGATGAGATCAGAATAACTTCCGACATAACAGGAACAACCACATCGGAAGCCAATTTTGACATGACAGATATTATTATAACCACCGACTCAAGCGAGACATATGCGTATGAATTTGATTACACAGATGAAGCGGGAAGCTATACGGTTGAAATAGACGGACCCCAAACAGGCTATGAACAGTCGGACAATTATATTATTGTGTCGGATTACCAAAAGAGCTATACAATTGCCAAAAAGGAAATAGTCTTTGATTGGCAAAGAGACGCCTTGGATAGTTGGGATGGATATCAGACAGTTTATAACGGGCAACAAAGAACTGTTGTTCCCGCCGTTGACAACGTTGTTGTAGGCGATACAGTAAATCTCTCTTTTTCCGGACACACAGGAACAGACGCAGGAGACTATATAGTTTCGGTATCCAATGTCAGCAATAAAAATTATAGACTTCCCTCAATAGTGACTAAAGAATGGGAAATAACAAAAAGAGTCTTAACAATAGAATGGTATTACGATGAAATTGACTTGGACATAGCTGAGATAAGATACGATGCAACTTATCATACAATATATCCCGAATTGATTAACGAGGCGTCAGGAGAAGATGTCTCCCTTAATTGCAGCGGAAACTCAGAAAGAGAAAAAGGCGAATATCTGGCAATTGCTTCTTTAACATCCTCTTATACCGATAATTACGCATTTGATTTGGAGGGAAGCTCATCAAGTGAAATTGAATGGCAGATTTTGGCGAGAATAGTTGAAAGCGAAGATGTGGACTGGGGGTCTATATCTTTTGAATATGACAATACCGAAAAAACAGTTGCCGCCACAATAACAAACAGGATTTCCGGCGATGCTATAAATATAAGCTATGTGCAAGATGGCTCAATCACCAACAAGGCCACAAACGCCGACGAATACCTTGCTCAGATTGAGTCCATAAGCAATGATAACTATGAGCTTTCAGGGACAATAAACTCTGTATGGCATATCACGCCAAAAGAATTGAATGTCAGTTTTTCAACAGGCAGTTATACTTATGACGGCACGCTTAATGGAATTAATCTCACGATATCAGGTATTATCAGCGATGATAACATTATATTTGATGTGACAACAACGGGAATCGTTCCTCAATACGGACTCAGTCAAATAACTTATGATGACACAAGCGGTCAGCTCAATCAAGACTTTTCAGCTGTTGCGGCATCAGACTATACCGCAAGCGTGACAGCAATTGATTCTTTCAATAATGGCGATGAAAATTATGTTTTGCCCGACAATGAAGGAAGTTGGAGCATAAATCCCGCTACAATATATCTTTCTTGGTCGTTGAAAACCTCTAATAGCGGAGTATATGACGGCACCGAACAGGGGCTTGACCTTGACATTAGCGGCATAGTCTCAGACGAACTTGTGGAATTTGTATTCCCCGCAAGCTCAAATAATTATGTTCATACCGATATATCCTTGACAGAGGCCATAAACGGATTATATAGTTTCACCTCAATAAACAGAGGAGATTATGGAGCGTCTATAACCGGAGTCGAAAATGCCAGTGCAGACAGCGAGCATTCTTATCCTGAATATGTGGGCGCCTCTAATTATTCCATAAGCTCCTCTGGAACAAACAGTTTTTCAATATCGAGAAGAGTTATCAGTTTGGACTGGTCATATTATATTGACAATGGAATGGATACCGAAGGCGACTGGGTTTATGACGGATTGCAGCATGGGGTGACAGTTGTTGCTGGAAATATACTGGAAAATGATGCTTTGTCAATAGGTCTTGCCTATACTAACGGAGGATCCAATAATCCTTCAAAAACCTTGGAAAGCGTATATGATGAAAGCGGTCTTTTATTGCAGTATATAAGTTATGATTTTTTGAGTATCGATTACAAGTCCAATCCATATTCAGTATATATTGACGATGTGACAAATAATTCCCTGAGCAATTATAGACTTTCTTCCTCGGAAAGAGAAGGCACATGGTCTATAGAGAAAAGGCAGCTTAATGTCAATTGGGACTATGACACTACAAACGGAGCGCCCACAGATGGCGGCTGGATATATGATAAACAGGCGCATGGCGTGGTTATGACAATTTCCAATTTAATAACTGGCGATACTCCCACATTCACAGTTAATACTTCAGGAAGTGTTCCGGCATACGGAAATAGCTCTTTTGTACCAATATCAAGTGGTAGCGGAACATATCAAGATTCACTTATCTTTAGCTCGGTAAACGCCCAAAGCGAAATAAGCATGGCACTGCAGCTTTGTGAAGTCGATG
>CAZVHD010000006.1:0-3894 GCA_964626765.1 uncultured Christensenella sp. | reverse complement strand
AGAAATAGGCATAGACTGGGAACTCAACCAAACAGATGATTTTAACGCCATATATGACAAAGAAGAACAGATTATCACAGCAACGCCCACGGGTCTTATTAGCGAGGATAATGCAGCAATAAGCCTTACAGGGCATATATATATTGACGCAGGCTCCTATACTGCAACAGCCCAGTCCATAAATAACACCAATTATACGCTTCCCGTTGATGTAGAGAAAAATTGGACAATAACTGCTAGAGATATAACCGCAGTAATAAATAATGACGAAGTAGTTTATAAATCTGATGAAATTGTCATTGAAGATTTGGATTTGGAATTTGATAACCAAATTGATTCCGATGAAATTTCTTTTACCACAAATCTTTCCACTGTGCAAGCGGTAAATGTCGGAAGTTATGATTTGAATGTTTATCTTGACAATGAGCCCAATTATAATCTTGTCAACAGCGGATCAGATATATCTTTTGATGTTATAGCCTTTACTATTACTTTTAATAGTTTAGAATGGTCTTATTATCGTATGGGCAGGCACACCAGTTCTGGCCAATACCAAAACGAAGTTTATGTAGGTGATTTGGACGGATGGCCGCCTGTTGTTAGCTATACAAGAAGCGGGAATTTTGTCTATCACCATATCTTTAGGGCCCAAACCCAAGCTACTCCTGATACTTTAGATTTTGAATACCGCTATTTTGGTCTTTGCACATGCGGGCATTATCATGATGAAGGCTCATCGGATACTTATGATTTTGACCCAGACCACCAATGGCTCGACCTTGAGGACTTTGGCGGCTCTCATGCGGGAACATATTGGATTATACTCAATGTGGACGGTGCCATCGGAGATAACTATGTTTTTGACGACATGGACGACGGCTATGACGATACGACATATTTCCAACAAGACGGAAGCGATCATGACTTAATTTATCCAGATTCAGATCCTACGGAAGTTGCTTTGGAATCCTTGCCCACAGGAAATATTTATGTTTTGAAATATATTGTTAATCAGTCTCCCGGTGGTTTTGATCCTGTTTATGGAGAAATGGAAATAGACAAGGTATTTGACGGAGAGCATTTCCGGGAAGAGCCCGAGGTATTGGGTGACATTGAACCTGAAGATATTATGGTTTTCATAAACAGCGTACAGTATACTTATAATCAGTATCTTAATAACACAGTTACAAAGAATGTGGGACAATATCTTATTCAATTTGGAATTGTAGGGGAAGGAGCAAGCTCCAACCCTTGTGACAACATAGAAGGTGGTATTGATACTTTGGAATGGACTGTTAATGTAGCATCAAGAGAGGTTATTGTCTATAATACCGCTACCCCTGACCCGTGGACAAAGGTCTTTGACGCAACAACCGACTATTTGGATTTTGGAGTTGAAGCAAGATATGATTATGTAGACCCTCAGGATGAAGAAAATAATGTTCATACGGGAATTATTGACTCTCTTAATACTACTGTGGAAGGGCATTTCACATCGGCGACAAAGGGAATAAAAGATATTGTCTTTACCGTAACGGGACAAGATAGTTCAAATTATTTCATATCTATCACAAACGACCCCAGCCCATCCGAGCCTGACAGAGTTGAAGGTGAAATTATTAAACACGCAATAGTAATAACCACTTCCTCTATTACAAAAATCTATGACAAAACAATAGAATTTACTGATTATACAATACAGCCAGGAAGCATTTATCCTACGGCGCCCGTAACTGTTGAGGCAGAATTTGACAGCTATAATACAGGAACAAGAACAATTACTTTTGATATTTTGGGGGACCCCCTAATTGTGGAAAGTTATACAATTGAGCTTGACGGTGTGGAGGATTCATTTGAAATCACCGACGCTTATATTTATAAAAAGGGAATAGAAATCACATATTCTACTAATACAAAAGTATACGACAAAACAACAGATGTTCCTTTTTCTTATGATTCAGGTGACATCATAGAAGGCGATACAGTAAATATTTATGCGGCTTATGACGATGCCAATACCGGCACAAACAAGACCATAATTTACAGTTTCGGCACTGGTGGTGATGAAAATAATTATAAGTTCGGAGATGACGGAACGTCTTCCGAACCCGACAAAGACACTATAACTTATAGCGACGGGGTCATAACAGCAAGAGAATTGATAATCACATGGACAGACAACAGAGAGCATAACACTTATGACGGCAATGAACAATCTATTTTTATGGAAATAACCAATATTGTTTATGGCGACACCTTAACAGGCATATCAGATGTAGGTGTGGACAGTTCCTCCTATGACAATGAGGGAGTAACTTGTTATGACACTGAATATACTTACACCAACTTAAATGCCGGAAATTATAGTAAGAGTATAGATATTTCATCTGATACCAATTATGTCTTATCCGGAGATTCAAGTTATAATTGGTCAATTCTCAGAAGAGAGATTACAGTAAACTGGGATACAGATGAACTAGGCGATTGGGAGAGTTTTAATACTGTCTATAACGCTCAAAATCGAAATATAAGCTATAGTATTACAGGAGTTAGCGGAGTTACTGAGTCAGGTGTTGTTACAGGAGACGACCTTGATATAACCACATCGGGGCTTTCGGCGACAAATGCGGGCGATTATCTTGGAGAAGTTGAGATATCCAATCCTAATTACAGAATACTAGAGGGTGGAGAGCAAAAAACCGAAGTAGAGAAAAACTGGTCTATTCTAAAAGCTGAACTTTCAGGCATAACCATAAGCGATAAAACAGTAGATTATAACGGATACACTCATTCTATTCAGATAAGCTCCACTACAAGCCATTTGGGCGATACTCTTGTTGCGCAGTATAGTATAACCCCCGTTGAATTTGCCGAAACCAATAACGGAGCCATTGATGTATATTATTTGAATGAGGAAGTATCATATTACACAATAGAAGCCGTAATAGACCATGCAAATTATGAAGTGTATGATGTTCCCAATTCTAGCGAGCCTTTAAGGCTTAATGCGAGGCTAACAATAAATCCTGTTGATATAACAAATCTTTCTATGAACAACACTTCAACAGTTTATAGCGCTGAACTTCAATATTTATATGTAAATCAGGCTACGGAACCATCTCAAACACATATCAACACTCAAATAGACGACGATGTGGAAATAGTCTATCAAATTTCTACCACAAATGGAGAAATTGAAAGTGGCGTATTAAATGGAGCTGTAGAAGCGGGAGATTATGAGATTATCGCCACTATAGGCGAGGATGACGGAAATTATAATTTGTTGCAGATTACAAAAACTTTGACAATAACCCCTGCTGATATCTTAAACGAAAACAATCAAGAGATTACAATGGATGAAGAGGTGACAGTTACATATAATCTCAACGAACACAGCATTAGTGTTAATGCAACGGAGGGTGACCCAACCCAGTTTTGGTCTATTGATGGCGCCGAGATAGACATAAGCTATACTATTAACGGAGTTGAGGGGAATACTGCCACAGACGCCGGACAATATGATATTGTGGCAAGCATAAAGGCGTTAATAGGAGGGGAGGAATCACCAAATTATAATAATAAAGTGCTGACAGGCGAGCTTATCATAGAAAAAGCAAATATGTTCAGTACAATGGATGATGACACACTGTATCTTGTGGGTGATACTTTTGATTATGATTCACAACATTATTATCTCAATGTAAATACTGTGAACGCTCCTCTTATTGAAACCACAAGGCTTAATACAGTGGATGTTTATCCTATGAACGCATCTGGTTATACCTCTGGATATGATACAGTTGAGGTCAATTATACTTATACATATAATGGGGAAAATGTTAGCAGAGTAAAGTACGCTGGAAATTATACTGTGTCAGCGGTGATTTCACATAA
>CAZVHD010000005.1:15907-17813 GCA_964626765.1 uncultured Christensenella sp. | reverse complement strand
GGAACGGGCAAAAGTATAATCATTGACTCGCATAATTTTGTTTTGGGTGACAGGGCAGACCGTTCGCTTATCAGACATGGAGAAGGTACAGCAAGGGTGGAAGTAGTCTTTGACAATGTAAATGTGAAAACAAATAATACCCTTATTGATTTGGGCATTGATACCGACGATGTGATAGTGATAACAAGAAAAATGTCAGAGGGTAGAAGCGAGTGCCGAATAAACGGCAATATAGTCAATCTCACAACGCTTAGAACAGTAGTAGGTTTATTGGTTGATGTACATTCTCAAAACGAACACCAGTCGCTTATGAAAACTTCCACACAATTAAAGATTTTGGATGATTTCTCTCCAAAAACCTCTAAAATTAAAGAAAAATATCAAACTGCATTAAAGAAGTATTACGAAATATTAAATAATTTGGAGCAATATAGCACAGCTGAAGACAGACAGAGAACCATAGATTTGCTTTCATACCAAATTGAGGAGATAAACAAAGCCATTCCAAATGAGGGCGAGGAGGACGAACTCACAGCAAGCCGAAACCGCTATTACAATTTTCAAAAGATATCCTCGGCTTTGACAAATGCAAGTGACTTTTTGGATGGCGGTATGTCAATTGGAGCGGTGAGTTTATTATCAAACGCCATAAATGAGCTGAATTCAATACAATCATTCGACAAAGATTTAAGCGAATTCATAGAGCGACTCGAAAGCGCAAAAATAGAGACCGACGACATAGCCCAAACCATAAAAGATAAGGTTAATAGCGATGGAATTGACCAAATAAATATAGATACAGTTGAAAAAAGACTGGATGAAATAAGGCTTATAAAGAAAAAATATGGAAAAACAATAAAAGATATACAAGAATTTCTTGACGCAGCCGAAAAAAAGCTTGATATGCTTGTTAATAGTGAAAAGCGCATAAGTATTCTTAAAAAAGAGCTTAATGATGTAAGCGAGGATTTGATAATATCGGCAAAACAGTTACATAATATCAGGGTTGAGAGCGCAAAACATTTTTCATCGTCTATTGTAAATCATTTGAAGGATTTAGGAATGTCTAATACCGTATTTTATATTGATATTCAATTTCCTGAAGATAATAGTAACATATTAAATAACCTCACCACAAATGGCGTGGACAGGGTAGAGTTTTTGCTGTCGCCTAATCTTGGAGAACCGGTAAAGTCTCTTGCAAAAATTGCAAGCGGCGGTGAAATGTCCCGATTTATGCTTGCTTTGAAAAATGTTATTGCAGATATAGACGATATAGGAACTCTGGTTTTTGATGAAATCGACTCGGGAATAAGCGGAAAAATAGCTAAAGAAGTAGCAAAAAAGTTGTATAACATAGCTACTGCAAGACAGGTCTTAGCAATAACACATCTTCCTCAACTTGCGAGCATGGCTGACTGCCACTATCTTATTGAAAAGAAGGTGAAAGATGAAAAAACAGTAACTTCTCTTTCGCTATTAGACAAAGAAAGTTCACATAATGAGATAATGCGTTTATCAGGCTCAAAAGAAGGTAGTATAGCGGGCTTAAATAATGCCAAAGAGCTCAAAGAATGGGCGGAAGAATACAAAAATTCATTAAGGCAAAATTCATAAAGCCTTGAGCCATATTGGTGATGATATATTGCGGTTTCGTATGAAAAGTTAGAGGTGATTTTGAATATCTTGGCGATAGATAAGAACTTTTTCTAAAAACAGAAAAGCCCTAATTAATAAATGAATAGGCTATATATATAAAAGAAATTTGAGTAATCGAGCATAAAAAAAGATGTAGCGTAGGAAATTGTTAAACATTCATTTAATATAAAGCTTATCTCACATTTTAGATAACAAGATAGGCGGATATAAGTGAAAAACGCTAGATGTTTCACATTTAAGATAATAA
>CAZVHD010000005.1:0-15807 GCA_964626765.1 uncultured Christensenella sp. | reverse complement strand
CAAGATAGGCGGATATAAGTGAAAAACGCTAGATGTTTCACATTTAAGATAATAATATAGGCGAGATATAAAAGTGTATCTAACGCATGAAACCACCTGTCTGATATATTTTTCCATTAGTTAATCGCCATAGTCCTCATTTTTCAAACATTGACGCTATTATGCCAGCAGTAAAAATACCATATTCCCTCTAGTCTTCTAAAGACAATGCAACTATAATTTGGGGCTTTTTTATTTCTATGCGACCATATTTGAAACTTTTTATTTTCTTTGGTTGTACAATGGTTTTATATCTCTTCCTTTCAGGGTGTTATTTTTTTGTACATGGTGTTTATTCACTATTGTCTTAAATTGAATACTTTCAAATTATTATGGTTTTTTATAAATAGTATATAATTTCCAGTAAGTTCGATAAGAGAATATATAAATCTACGCAAGCCAAACTAAAAAGCAAGGAGATACAAATGAAAAAGAGGCTTGCATTTTTATTGATTTTAGTCGTTTGTTTTACATTTTTATTTATTCCTTTTCAAGAAAACGCTCAAGCGTGGGACAATGACCGTATAGCATGGAGCAATAAAGATGAATTTGTCTATTTAGGGGGAAGTCCACTTGGAATTACCGCTTACGCTGATGGAATCATAGTGAGTGATTATGCAGAGGTTTTTTCTGAGGAAGGAATGAGTTGTCCTTCAAAAGAAAGCGGCATACTTATAGGCGATATGATAATTGCTATTGATAAAAAGAAAATAAAAACTGTGGAAGAAATGATTGAATATCTAAATAAAAAATATAAATCAAATAAACAATTAGAATTAGAGATATTAAGAAATGACCAAAAGAAAACTATTGCAATAAAACCCGCAAAAGATAGGGCGTTGAATCAGTATAAGCTTGGAATTATGGTAAAAAGCGATATCGCCGGGGTGGGAACATTAACTTATGTTGTTCCCGAGAGAAACAGGTTTGCGGGGTTAGGCCATAAAATTTATGACTCAAGTCTGCCACAACAGGATGTATACAAAAAGGGTTTGATTTATCCCTGTTCTATTATTGGCACAGTAAAGGGAAAACAGGGAAAAGCAGGTGAATTGAAGGGCTATTTTGAGAAAAATGGCGAGGATATGGGATATATTGATAAAAATAACGACTATGGTATATTCGGATATTTTGAAGATTTCAACTATAAACAATATCCTCTTATTGAGCTGGGCTCTAAAAAAGATGTAACACCCGGTAAGGCATATGTATACACATCAGTTAAAGGTAGCGTTCCTAAGCGATATGAAATAGAGATTGTAAAAAACCTTAACCAACAATCGCCTGCGCAAAAAGGCTTAGTCATAAGAGTTACCGATAAAGAACTGTTGGATGTAACCGCCGGCATAGTTCAGGGTATGAGCGGTTCGCCAATAGTGCAAAATCAAAAGCTTATTGGAGCGGTCACTCATGTGTTTATCAATGACCCTACAAAAGGTTATGGCATGTATATTGATTGGATGATTAATAATTGAGATAATTTTGTCATATCTTTTATTATGCTGACGAATTTCCGTAGGATGATAAAAGGGTCATGGACAGATTTGAAAATGCACTGCAGACACAATAAGGATGTTTTCATCTTTGTGAGTGTATCTGTTAGTATAGGTTTAGTCCTTGCTTTGCAGGGACTAAACCCATCTGAAAATCTATTATTTCAGGGAAATATGCTTGTTCTTATACAAAACGGTCAATTCAACATATTTTTCTATTTATTAAAAAGCTTTCTGTTCTTGCTAGTTTTATATGCGGCGTTAATATTTTGCAGACATCATTTCATTTTTGTTATTGCAAATTTAATTCTAATGATGTTTTTTATAAGATTAATCTTTACACAACTATTTTTATCGTTTTTGTTTGATGGTTTCTTGGGGTTTGTTTTCTTTTTATTGTACTGGTTGCCAATACTTATATTTTCATTTTTTTGTTACTTTAATATTCTTTGTAAGATATTTTGTTGTATGGGATATGACAAGAGAAAGCTAAGACCTCTTTGCTGCCCGTCGGGAAGAACTTATATAGATATTCTCTATAAAGCGTTTTTAATCCATTCAATTCCAATATTAATATATACGCTGATTATTTCTTTGACTTTTAGTCTTGTTTTTTAGTATATTCCTTTTTTTGTTGCAAAAGATAAATTTGAGAGGTATTAGGAATGAAAAAATTTATATTTAGCTTGATGATAATGTGCATTCTTTTATCATTTTTGTTTGTGCCGATAAGCTCAGTGACATACGCCAATGAAGAGATACCAAGTTATTATCTTATAGATTATGACACCGGAACAATTTTGGATAAACACAATGAAAATGAGAAAAGACCAATAGCCAGTATGGTTAAGATTATGACTTTGGTTTTAACATTTAACGCAATTGAGGATGGTAGACTTGATATAGATAAGACAATAGTTGTGAGTGAAACAGCAAGTGGCATGGGCGGTTCGCAAATGTTTTTGGACGCTAATAAAGAATATAAGGTTAGAGACCTCATAAAAGGGGTTATAATTTGCAGCGCTAATGACGCAGCGGTTGCTCTTGGGGAAGAAATAAGCGGGAGCGTGGAAAGCTTTGTGAACGATATGAACTCGAAAGCAAAAGAACTTGGCATGAAAAACACCTTGTTCTCTAATACAACCGGATTGCCGGGAGGCGAGCAGCACTCTACAGCTAAAGATGTTTCAATAATGACAAGGGAGCTTTTAAGACACAAGGAATATTTCAAATACTCAAATATATGGATGGAAAACTTTACACATCCCGACAAAAGAGAAACTGAAATGGTAAATACAAACAAGCTTATAAGATTCTATAAAGGATGTGACGGTGGTAAAACAGGTTTCACAAATGACGCTATGTTTTGTCTTTCTGCAACTGCTGAGAGAAATGACTTAAGAGTTATAGCCACAGTTTTGGGTGCCCAAAACAGTAAGAGTAGGTTCAAAAAAGTATCAGAACTGTTTAACTATGCATTTGCTAATTATGAGCAGAAAGTAATTTTCAAAGCAGGAGAGAGTATTCCTAATAATATGAGTATTCGAAAGAGCAAACTTGAATATATTGATGTTTATGCAGAAAACGATGTAAAAGTATTCTCTTCCAAAAAGAAGAAGATAACGCCAAATGTAGAAATTACGCTTATGGAGGGATTGAAAGCGCCATTAAAAATGGATAGTGTTATTGGAAAAATTATTGTCAAGGACAATGACAATAAAGTAATCAGTTCAAGCAATCTTAGATTAAAAGACGATGTTCTAAAACAAAACTATTGGGACAGTATTAAACAAATTCTGAAAAATTGGAGCATAGGCTCTTAAAATAAAGCCATACTTTTTTATTGTTCATTTGAAAAGCAAGGAGATACTGCCCCTTGCTTTTCTCTTTTATTATGTTACATTTCTTTATTAACATATCAATTAATGAAATTCACTTCGGAAAAGTCCACATCATCTTCATGGTAGGAAAATGAAAAGCTGTTTTCAAACTCGCTTTTTATTGTTAACAGAACTTTTGCAGTCCATTTTTCATAAATTTCCATACTTCGGAAATAGCCGTTGTCCCAAAGCATAAAGTCAATTTTTATTTCGGTAAATCTGGCATTTTTATCACCTGAACCGTCTCTAATAGCGTTTATTGATTTTTGAGTGGTGAGGGGGTTTTCTTCATCAAGAACAATTGATACTTTGTAGCTTTTCTCGTCCTCCAGATATTCAATGCTTGCGGACTTTATGTTTTCTGCGCTGACATAGTGTTGTGTAAGTTCAAAAATACCCTGTTGATTCTTGTTGTAAATTGGAACATCCCATTGCTCTTCTTTAGAAAGATTTGACCAGTCGGCATACGGTTTTCCATTTTCGTCATATTCGCTGTTTAACACTCGCTGGTATACGCTTTTTTCCATGCCTTTTTCATGATATAATCTTTGAGAGCTGACCATCTCAACCATATTGTTTATGCTTTCTTCAAAACCCGGGAACAGGTCAAATAGAGGTATGTTGTTTTTAAGGTGATATTCTTTTCTTAAATAATGGTTATTGTCTTTAATCATGACTAAATCCACATCTATGTAATTATCAAGATTGTTAAGTGAAAACACTGAAAGACAGTTGTTATAAACAGCCATATTCTCTGTGTTCTTTGCATTTTCTGCTCCCATGTTATAAAGTTGTTGGGCAAGGGCAATAGTATCTTCTTCGTCTTCGGGTATTTCAAGATTGAGTCTGTCACCGTTAAAAGGTCTTATTCCAAGATATTTGAAACCGTGTGGATTTTCCATGCCTGGAATATGCTCATAATCGGTATTTGAAAAAACATGCAAGCCGACAAGCAGACCGCTTCCGGTAAGCGCTATTATGACGGAGGCTGAGATTAAAAGCCAACCCCACCATTTGAGTTTCTTTCTGATTATTTTCTTTTTCATAAATACCCCTTTATTACTAAAAATAATAATAAACACTTATATTTTATAACTTTTCAACTCAATCGTCAACCTCACATTATTATATATTATAAAAAGATATATTTATTGACTTAAGAATATTATTTTGCTATTATTAAATAATTAAATAAGAGGTGACAATGTTTTTTTTCAGATTAATGAACTCGGGCGCCAGTATCTCGGAAACTATTATCTCTGTGCTTGCAATAGTTCTTGCGGCAACCACCGCTATTGTTTTTCATGAGGTATCCCACGGATATATTGCAATGAAAAACGGTGACTATACCGCTAAATCCAGGGGCAGGTTGACACTCAATCCTGTTGTACATTTTGACCTTATAGGCTTGTTGATGATTTTGCTTGTGGGGTTTGGCTGGGCAAAACCAGTTCCCATAGACCCAAGAAACTTCAATAACTACAAAAAGGGCATGATTATGGTGTCTCTTTCCGGAGTTACCACAAATATAATTTTGGGTGGACTGGGGCTTTTGCTTCTTTATCTCTTAAATCCTGTTATCGGACATTATTATATGGACACTCTTCCCATAGTGATTATGCTGAAGATGTTTGCTTATTATTATATTATTTATCTCATAAGCATAAACTTTATGCTTGCCTTTTTTAATATGCTCCCCATATACCCTCTGGACGGGTTCAGGTTTTTGAATTTGTTCTTAAAACCCGGCAACGCTTATTCCGAATTCATGCAAAAATACGGCTTTTTCTGTCTTATTGGTCTTTTATTGTTGGGAAATATCTTTAGAAGAATGGGAATTTGGTATCTTGATATATTCGGTACGATAGCAAATCTTATAACAAAATTAATATTTTTGGTGATATAGATTATGGCAGCGGAAAAAAACATATACTCGCCAATAAGCGAGGTTACATACCATTTAGAAAACCAAGAGTTTGACGGGCCATTGGATGTTCTTTTGAGTATGGTTATGGAAGCAAAAATTGAAATAAGAGATATCTTTATAACCGATATCACACAACAGTTTGTCGACTATGTAAAAAGTATCAAACATGAGGTCAATTACGAATATGTTGCAGAGTATATTATTATGGCGTCAACTCTTCTTGCCATAAAGTCATCCAGGCTTCTTCCTAAATCTGACCTTTCACAGGATGAAATGGATATCCTTGAGCAAAGCGAAGAGGACTTTTTTATAAAAATGGAAATATACAAAAAGTTTAAGGAAGCTTCGGCAAAGCTCAAGAACAAAGAAACTCTTTACAGATTTTACTCATCTCCCAAGTTTAATGACGACGATTACAAAATGGTTGTCAAAGATTTCAATCTGGACAGGCTCATTGACTGTTTCAAAAATTTGCTAGAAAGAATAGAGCACCTTGAAAAAGACACCGAGGTCAAGACCATAATAAAAGAAAGGTTCACAATAAGCGATAAAATTTTAGAAATAACAGATACCATAAGAAAAAAATCAAAAATTAATTTTTTCAGTCTTTTTGAAAAAGATTATTCAAAATTAGAAATGATAAACACCTTTTTGGCCGTACTTGAAATATTAAAAAAACAAATAGCCTTTGCCGAACAGGAAAAAGGATTTGCAGATATAATCATAAAACATAACAAAGAAAAAGACACTGATGTTAAAGAGGAGCTGATAAAAGATGCTGAACAATATA
Organism: uncultured Christensenella sp.; assembly: GCA_964626765.1. Classification (GTDB taxonomy): domain Bacteria; phylum Bacillota; class Clostridia; order Christensenellales; family DTU072; genus DTU072. The sequence goes on along the minus strand of CAZVHD010000005.1, from coordinate 9,678 downwards.
ATTGAGTCACTTATATTTGCCGCGGGAAAGGGAATAAGCCAGGAGGAAATAAAAGAAAAGTTTTCAGACCAATATTCTGAGGATGAGATAAATCATGCCATTGACGAACTAAAAAACCAGTATTCAGGTAGCAGGGGAATAATACTTATTGAATATAACAATAAATTGGAATTTCAATCAAATCCCGAATACGGAAATACTCTTGCTGACATCCTCACACCAATAAAAGAAAGAGAGCTTTCCAAATCACTTCTGGAAAGTCTTGCTATTATTGCCTACAAGCAACCCGTAACAAGACTTGACATAGAGGATATAAGAGGAGTAAACTCCGATTATTCAATATCAATGCTTTTGAAATTTAATTTGATTTCAATTGTGGGCAGAAAAAATACTCTTGGAAAACCTCTTTTATATGCCACAACAGATGAATTCTTAAAGAAATTTCAATTGAAAAGCCTTGAGGAACTGCCTGATTATGACGAGCTTTTGGATATGATAAGAAATAACTTTGAAAAGTACTATAAACATTCAGAAAGCCTTTACAGAGGAGAGACCTCAGCAGAAAAAGACGAGGTCGCCGCTTCCAATATTTCTGATATAAAAGATACAATAGAAGACGAAGATTTGCCTGAATTTTTGTTAGATGAAGACATCGTTGAAATAGAATAAATTCCATATAATAAAAATTCCATAATTTAACAGACTATTATAGATGATTTATTTATTTTTGAGTTATCTAACTTTGGTCTTTTTGTTTGTTTTTCCATTTGATTTCAAGGCTGGAAGCTACTTTTTATTGACTGATAAAAAGGGGGGCGGTTATTTGGAACTGGGAATTTATCGCATTAATTTTTCCATAAAAGCCAGTAAAGACGGTTTTGAACTAAACGGTCTGAAAAAAATAAAAAACAGATACAAATTCGTAGAAGATGAGATTGTAAAAGTTAAAGATGATAAAAAAGTAATTCCCATAAGTAAAAAGCTTATAAAACAAATATATGTTGACAAGTTCAATGTCGTAATGAGATATGGCAACAAAGATAACGCTTATAACACAGCTATGGTTCTTAGCTCGGTTAATATGGTTTCCCAAAGTATAGTAAATCTGTTTTATGATAAGATAAAAGACTGTAAAAAAATCCTTATACCGGAGTTTAATAAGGATGTTTTATATTTAGATGTAAAAATATCATTAAAAGTAAATCTTCTGTTAATATTTTCAATATTATTTAAGATAATAACTAATAGTATAACCAATTCTATTAGGGAGATTTTATATGAGCGCAATTGAATTAACAAATATGATGAGTAAGGCCATAGACAGCATAAAAAGTATGTTGGATGTGGACACAGTAATCGGAAAACCGATTTTTTGTCAAGATAATTCTACTATCATTCCAATAACAAAAATGACAGTTGGATTTTTGACAGCAGGGGGTGAAATGGACACCAAATACAATAGAATGAAAACCAATGACCTGCCCATAGGCGGTTTGGGAGGCGGGCTTAGTATAACACCGCTTGCTTATCTTCATATAACTAACGGAGATGCAAAGATTATTAAAATAGAAGGAGACGGAGTAGACAGATGGTTAGAAATGATACATTCAGTTATAAGAAGTTTTTCAAAAGAGGCTTAATAGTACTTCTTTGTCTTTTTATATTTGTTTTTCAGTTTTTCATTATAAAAAAAGCAAATGTAAGTTGCCATGCCGCCTCAACAGGAATGGCGGTTATGGAAGTAAGTACAAAAAGGGTTCTTTATGAAAGCAATGCCAGAGAAAGAATGCCTATGGCAAGCACCACAAAGGCGGTTACCGCATTGGTCGTTTTAGAAAACGCTTTGCTTGACGAAGTTGTTACTGTTCCAAAGCAAGCTGTTGGCGTAGAGGGCAGCAGCATATATCTAAGAGAAGGTGAAAAACTGACGGTTAAAGAACTGTTATATGGTCTTATGTTAAGAAGTGGCAATGACGCTGCGGTCACTTTGGCAATTCATGTTGGGGGAAGTGTGGAAACTTTTTCAGATATGATGAATGAAAAAGCCCAAGAACTTGGCCTTCAAAACAGTAATTTTACAAATCCGCATGGTCTGCATGACGACAATCATTATACCACTGCGTATGACCTTGCTTTGGTCTCGGCATACGCAATGCAGAACAAAGACTTTGCTGAGATTGTTTGCACAAAAAAATATACCATAAACTCTCCTGAAGGAAAAAGGTACCTTGTTAATAAAAACAAAATTCTAAACAGTTATAATGGAGCAACCGGAATAAAAACAGGCTTTACAAAAAAGGCAGGAAGATGTCTTATCGCAAGCAGTAAAAGAGAAAATTTGGAAGTGATAGCGGTTGTTTTGAATTGTGGACCTATGTTTGAGGAATGTTCAAGACTTATGACTAAAGCCCATGACGAATATAAAATGGTCAAACTTTTTGAAGAAGGCGAAAGGGTCATGCAACTTAAGGTTACAGGAGGCAAAGATAAATTCGCTGATGCAATCATAAAGGAGGATATTATGCTGCCTTTGAAAAAGGACGGAAGCGATAAATTCGTATTTGATATAAATCTTCCCCATAGTCTGAAAGCTCCGATTAAAAAAGATAGTGATATTGGAGTGATAGAAATTAGTCTTAACGATTGCTTGCATTTTAGCAAAAATATCTATACCATAAAGGATATTGAGAAAAAAGGAGTTAAAGACTATTTGAAAGAAATCTTTTAGGTAGCGAAAATAAGATGAGAATAAATAAGTTTATTGCAAGTTGCGGAGTCGCCTCAAGAAGGGCGGCTGAAAAGATTATAACCGAAGGACGCGTGAAGCTAAACAACAAAAAAGTAGTTGACCTGGCTACGGATGTCGATATCTTTAATGATACCATAACAATTGATAACAATATCATAAAGATGCAGTCAAGAAATGTCTATATTATGTTGAATAAGCCAAAAGGATGCTTAAGCACAGTTAGCGACGACAGAGGCAGAAAAACCATTATGGACTATTTGGGGGACATAAAAGATGATTTAAGGCTTTTTCCCATAGGAAGACTTGATTATGACACAGAGGGGCTTCTTCTTATTACAAATGACGGTGAGCTGAGTCAAAAGCTCATTCATCCGTCTAATGAAATTGATAAAACCTACATAGTAAAAATTGAAGGAGAGGTTGAAGAAAAAGAGCTTGATAAAATCCGTAAGGGGATTATGCTTGACAGAAGAATGCTCAGCAAAAGTCGCATCAAATTTATAAAGTACGATGGCAAACTCTCAAGACTCGAAGTTATTATTCACGAGGGAAAAAACCGTCAGATACATCGAATGTTTGAAAGTATAAACAAAAATGTGGTGTTTTTGAAAAGAGTAGCAATAGGCGACTTAAGGCTTGGCGGGCTTAGCAGAGGCTCTTACAGATATCTTACGGAAAAGGAAATAAGCTATTTGAAATCTTTAGATAAATAAACCTTAAAAAAATTATTGCTTTATGTAAATATTTGGTATATAATGTTAATTGTGGTATCTTTGGGAAAAATATGACATAATTTTTTTTATCATTTTTTGGAGGACAATTAATGGATTATATTGGACAGCTGAACGATAATGCCTCAAAAGTTTTTTCTAAATCAAAGAAAATCAGAGATTTTATAGACAAAATTGTTGATCAAAATTCCTTTGTAGAAACCGATGTTTTTATGTCGGGAAAAAGCTATATCGATGGCAGCGACGCTTTAGGTGAAGGTGTTGTAACCGGGTTTGCCGCAATAAATGACTATCAAATTTGTGTGGTGGCTCAAAACATTGAAGTTTTGGGCGGAAGCCTTGGAAAAGCCCATGCTGATAAGATTCTCAAGTGTATACATATGTGGATAAAAACACAAACTCCGCTTTTATCCATTATAGAAAGCAATGGGGCAAGAGTTTGCGACGGTCTTTGCGTTATTGAGGGATACGCTCAAAAATCACGCTCCCCATATTGCTGTGATAAAAGGAAACGCAATAGGTCTTATGGGTATGTACGCCGCAACCGCGGACTTTGTTTTTATGGGTGAAAAATCTGTATTGTCCGCCAATCCGCCGCTTACTCTTTCTGATTCAGCATCCTTTTCACCTCAAGCCATACTTGGTGAAAAGCCATATTTACAAAATAGCCTTTTGTCGGGTGTCAGCTTTAAGATACCGGAGGAAATAAGGGAAAAGACTACAAAACTTTTGTCATATCTTGGCGACAGTGTCATTGAAAGTGAAGATGACCCCAACAGGACAGCGGATATACTCAACACTCAAGCGACTTGTGACAATCTTTTGGCAGCTGTTGCTGATGAAAACAGTATTGTTGAGATGTTTAAGGACTATACATCAGATATAAAAACTTATTTTTCCACAATAAATTCAATACCTGTGGGACTTCTCATTACAAATGCCGAAAAACTCAATACAAAAGCCATAAAGAAAGCCACTGAGTTTGTAGATATGCTCCATAGATACAATCTGCCTTTAGTTACCGTAGTAAACAGCCAGGGCTTGGAAAGCGGGCTTGAAGAGGAACAGCAGGGTCTTGTCATGACTTCCAGCGAGCTTTTAACGACTATCTCTCAAAGTGAGATAAAAAAGCTGGCGGTTATTACTGAATACGCTATCGGATATAGTTATGCTGCGCTTGCTAGTAAATCAACTGGATTTGATTATGTTCTTGCCTTTGCAACAGCAAAAGCGGCTCCAATATCGGCAGAGGCGGCTGCAAGTATCATTTATGGAATGGAACTCAATAAAAAAGGCGACCCCATCAAGATTAGGGAAGAACTTGCCGAAAAATATAGACTAGAACAAATGAATCCCTTTGTAGCAGGCAAAGATGGATTTATTGATAACATAATTGAGCCAGCGCTCATAAGACCTTATTTAGCAAGCGGTCTTATGATGCTGCTTAAGTGAGGTGAATATGTTAATGGCAAATCCGCTTACATTCGGACAAATTATGGAGATAGGCTCGCTTACGACTATCTTAGGAATTATTATAACATTTCTTATTTTTGCTTTATTACTAATATCTTTGGCGGGAATACAAAAAGCAATAAAAATGAATCATTTAGTCAACGAAAAGCCCGCTCTTAATAAGAATGAGCTTAAAGACGATCTGGAGGAGAACGAAGTAATAAATACCGCTTCAATAGTTGCCGCAATCACCGCAGCTGTTGCTGTTGTATTAGATAAAGAGAAAAAACCTATTAATAAAGCAAAAGCAAATTTTGTTGTTAAATCAATTAAAAGAATATAAAATCGGAGGATTTTTGAGAATGCGAAAGTTTAATGTTACTGTAAATGGAATATCATACGAAGTAAATGTGGAAGAGGTTGGTCAATCCTCTGAAAATACACAGAATAATGAAGAAAGAAAAAATGTAGCTGAAGCCAAACCCGTAAAAAAGACTACATCGGCTGAAGGAACAAAAGTTACATCGCCTATGCCGGGAAATGTGTTCAAGCTCATCAAAAAAGACGGTGACACCGTAAAAAAAGGCGATGTCATACTTGTGCTTGAAGCTATGAAAATGGAAAATGACATAGTCGCGCCGGCAGATGGAAAACTTGCTTTGAGCGTTGAAGAGGGCGCTCAAGTATCTTCAGGCGATGTCTTAGCTGTTATTGCCTAAAAGGAGGCATAAATGTCAATTAACACATTAATAGCGTCAGGCGGTTTCATAAATTCTGTAAAGCAATTTTGGAACAGCACAGGATTTATGTCAGATTTGAGTTATGATGGTTATTTTCTTGGAATTTGGGGACTTTTCATAATGATGGCTCTTGCATGCTTGCTTCTGTATCTTGCTATTGTAAAAAAATTCGAGCCCAATCTTCTTTTATCTATCGCATTTGGTATGTTTATAATAAATATCCCTGGCGCTTATGATATTCTTTTTGCCCCCATAACCGAAGATGGCGGGGGACTATTAAGATTTCTTTACACCGGAGTAAATTGGGTTATATTTCCGCCGCTTATCTTTTTAGGAATAGGAGCTATGACCGACTTTGGTCCTCTTATTGCCAATCCCAAAAGTCTTTTGCTTGGAGCCGCTGCTCAATTAGGAATATTTATAACATTCTTTGGCGCTCTTCTTCTTGGCTTTAATGAGGCGGGAGCGGCCTCAATCGCCATAATCGGCGGAGCCGACGGACCAACCGCTATTTATCTTACTCAAAGGCTTGCGGAGTTTGCCTCTTTTGGCGGTGGCGAAGCAGGAACTGCAAATCTTCTTGCTCCTGTTGCAATAGCCGCCTATTCATATATGGCTCTTGTTCCGGTCATTCAACCGCCAATAATGAGACTTCTTACAACAAAACAAGAAAGACAAATCAAAATGAAACAATTAAGACCTGTCTCAAAAAAGGAAAAAATAATCTTTCCTCTTTTAGTAACAGCTCTTGTAGGAATACTTTTGCCTCCGGCATTGCCGCTTATTGGTATGTTAATGCTTGGAAATCTTTTGAAAGAGTCGGGAGTAGTTCCCAGACTTTCAAAAACAGCGCAAAACGAACTTATAAACATAGTAACCATATTCCTCGGCATTGTTGTGGGAGCAACGGCTTATGCGCCCTATTTTTTACAGGTTCAGACACTATTTATTATTGTTCTTGGTGTTTTTGCATTCGCTATTGGAACAGCGTCAGGAGTTCTTTTAGGCAAGCTTATGTGTAAAATTACTAAAGGAAAAATCAATCCGCTCATTGGAGCGGCAGGTGTGTCAGCTGTGCCAATGGCCGCAAGAGTTGCTCAGGATGTAGGGAAAAAGGAAAACCCCGAAAATTTCTTGCTTATGCATGCCATGGGCCCCAATGTAGCGGGGGTTATAGGCTCTGCGGTTGCCGCCGGAGTGCTTATTGCCATGTTTGGCTAAAAATTAAACTATAAGGAGAAGGATAATGTCTAAAAAATTAAACATAACCGAAACAATTTTGAGAGACGCTCACCAATCTCAGGCTGCAACCAGAATGAGAATAGACGACATGCTGCCTATTTTAGATAAATTAGACCAAGTGGGATACTATTCAGTTGAATGCTGGGGCGGAGCGACTTTTGACAGTTGCCTCAGATTTCTTAATGAAGACCCGTGGATAAGATTGAAAAAAATAAAAGAGGCTATGCCCAACACAAAACTTCAAATGCTCTTGAGAGGTCAAAACCTTTTGGGATATAAACATTATGCCGACGATGTGGTTGAATTGTTTTGCGATAAAGCAATAGAAAGAGGGGTTCAGGTCATGAGAATATTTGACGCTCTTAATGATGTCAGAAACCTTGAAACCTCAATAAAAGCCACAAAAAAGGCTGCAAAAAAACATAAGGTTGATGTTATTTGCGAACCGGCTTTGAGTTATACAACAAGTCCTGTGCATAACATAGATTACTTTATAAAACTTGCAAAAAAACTCAAAGATATGGGCGCTGACAACATATGCATAAAGGATATGGCAAATCTGTTGTTGCCTTATGACGCGTATGATTTGGTAAAAGCAATAAAAGCCGAAGTCAATATCCCCGTGCATTTACACACACACAACACAACAGGAACGGGTGATATGACCTACTTAAAAGCTTGCGAGGCGGGAGTTGATATTGTTGATACCGCTCTTTCGCCATTTGCTAACGGAACATCACAGCCCGCAACTGAACCGCTTGTTGCAACCTTGGAAGGCACACAATATGATACCGGATTGGACCGCATATTGCTTGCTGAAATAGCAGAGCATTTCAAAAAAGTCTCAGACAGATTGACTACCGAGGGTTTTATTAATCCCAAAATTTTAAGAGTAGACCCCAAGGCGTTGATATATCAGGTTCCTGGCGGTATGCTTTCTAATTTGGTAAATCAGCTCAAGGAACAGGGCGCGGAGGACAAATATCAGGATGTTCTTAATGAAGTGCCCAAAGTGAGAAAAGAACTTGGATATCCTCCCCTTGTCACGCCGACAAGTCAAATTGTAGGCACACAAGCTGTATTAAATGTGGTTTTGGGCGAAAGATATAAGATTGTCACCAAAGAGACAAAAGCTCTTTTGAAAGGCGAATATGGTCAACTCCCCGCAGAACCCGACCCCAAAATACTGGAAAAATGTATTGGAAAGGAAAAGAGAATAACCCAAAGGCCGGCGGACCTCATTAAACCTGAATACGAGAAATTCAAAGAAGAAATGAAGGAATTTTACACCAAGGAAGAAGATATATTGACCTATTGCATGTTCCCACAGGTGTCCAAGACCTTTTTCAAATGGAGACAAGCGCACAAAATTGGCGTTGACGGATATTTATTAAATAAGGAGAGCAAAATACATCCCGTATAAGCTTTTTTATAAAATATGAAAATTTATGTTATTGGCGGCGGAGCCGCAGGTATAATGGCGGCAATTTACGCAAGTGATGAAGATACTGAGGTAACAATACTTGAAAAGAATGAGAAAATAGCAAAAAAGTTATTTATCACAGGAAAGGGTAGATGCAATATCACAAACACCGCCGACTATGAAGAATATTTCAATAATATAGTATCAAACAAGAATTTTTTAAGAGGGGCATTGCGACTGATGCCACCTGATTCTGTCATAAAACTTCTCAATGATAATGGTCTAATGACAAAAGTGGAAAGAGGAAAAAGAGTTTTTCCCAAAAGCGATAAATCAAGCGATGTCATAAAAACCTTTGAAAAAATACTACAACAAAAAAATGTCAAGATAATATTCAATGAGACAGTAACGGGATTTGTTGTGAAAGACAAGCTCATAAAGAAAATAATAACTAAAAACAATGAATATACTCCTGACAGGGTCATACTTGCAACGGGCGGGAAAAGTTATAAAGCCACAGGCTCAAACGGAAGCGGTTATAAACTTGCTGAAAAACTTGGACACACTATTGTTCCGCTAAGACCCGGGCTTATTCCCATAATAACAAAATATTGCTTTGACGCATATAAAAATAAGCTTGATTTGCAAAATATGCCATCGCTGCAAGGTCTTTCTCTCAAGAATGTTGAGTGTAAAATACTTAATCTCAATCAAAAGACCCTTTTCAAAGAATTTGGCGAGATGCTTTTTACACACAACGGTTTAAGCGGACCAATTATTCTGACCTTGAGTTCAAAGATAAACCGTATGGATTTTAAGGATTTGAGACTTAGCGTTGACCTAAAGCCAGCCGTTGACGAAAAGACACTGGACAACCGATTAATCAGAGAATTTGAATCAAAATCCAATAAAAATTTCAGTTCTTTTAATGCTAATTCATATTTTCCGCTCATATATAGTTCATATGCATTATCGAAATGGTATTGATATGAAACAAATTTATTTGAAGGTAATAACTCAATAATTTTTGTTTTATGTTTTGGTTCATTTTTGTAATGCATCGTTTTCTTATCTGAAACGATATCATACTCTTTATTCAATTTTGTTCTTTCAATATAGTACCAATAAATGAGATATAGAAATGCAAAAATGGTTAATATCATAAAGATAAATGATTTTACTGTCCAAGTTCTTGGATTGAATACTATAAACATGATTGATTTATATAAAATATTTGAAACTTTAACGATAAACTTATACAAAAATATTACAAAAAATTTAATAAAATTTATTGTCCAAGGAATATACTTTTGAAATAATAAACTTCCAATATAACTCAAT
>CAZVHD010000004.1:0-17904 GCA_964626765.1 uncultured Christensenella sp. | reverse complement strand
GCCAAATACATAGAAAACCAAATATATTATAATGTTAGTTTCTTTGTGGACGATAATTTATTCCATTCTCTTGATGTCATTCAACATAGCGTCATTTCACCTCAACAGCCCCCCGATAAAGAAGGCTTTTCTTTTTTGTACTGGGAATTAGCGGACACTCAGGAGGAATTTAACTTTGACACTCAAATCAACAGTGATATCATATTAAACGCCAAATACATAGAAAACCAAATATATTATAATGTTAGTTTCTTTGTGGACGATAGCTTATTTGCTTGCCAACAAATCTTACACAACAATCATGCATTATTTGAGCAACCTCCCCAAAAACAAGGATATGATTTTCTGTTTTGGACAACAAACAATCAAGAAGAATATGACTTTTCCACTACTGTAATTTCTGATATAAACCTATACGCCTGTTACGAGAAACAAAGCTTTGTTGTCGAATTCTATTTGGACAATATACTTCTTAATGATTATACTCAAATCGTACATTATAATGAAACAGCAGAGAGCGTCCTTTTACAAGAGCAATTTTATATAATATCCTCTTTTCACCTTCAAGACTCAATAGATGCTTTTGACTTTTTAAACCCCATAACAACCGATACAAAACTATACGCAACAAAAACAGAAAACTTTTATATGTTAACCTATTATGACGGGGATTTCTCTATCTCTCAAAAAGTTGAAAAGGGGGAGGCCATATGCGATATATTGGAACCCCAAAACACTGAAGAAGATTTTATTGGTTGGCAGGAAACAGACAGCAACAGCAACTATGATTTTAGCGTTGTGTTAACCTCGGACATAACCCTTTACGCTGTTTATGAAAGTGATTTTTTTAATGTTATATTTAATCCGGACGGAGGCGTTTGCCAAAATGGGCAGCTAGAGCAAAAAATAAAGCATGGGTTTTCAGCGACACCCCCCGACCATCCGCAAAAAGAAGGTCATTGTTTTATCGGATGGGATAAAGATTATCAAAACATAACCTCTGACAGGCAAATAAAAGCGTTATACAGCGTTAACAAGTACCAAATTGATTATTACCTTTATGAGAACAAGGTTTATCAACAAATAGATATCCCTCATATGAGCACAGTCAGCCTTTATGACGCAGTGGACGAGCTGTTAGACGGGGATTTCATAGTCTTTTGGCGTAAATCAAGTCTTCAGGGAGAGATTTTTGATCAAAGCGCGCCGATAACTGAAGATATTGAGCTTTATGGGCAAATTGAAAAAATACCCCTTACCGTTTTTTATCACTTTGGGGATGAAATTATTGAACAGAACTTGAGATACAACGACACAATAGTCCCGCCGGATAACCCAACTCCCGCAGATGGTTATGAATTTGTGGGTTGGTATGAAGAGGACAGCTTTTTAATTCCTTATATCTTCTATTCTTCTATAACTCAAGAAACTCATCTTTATGGCAAACAGAGGTTACAAACCTTTGATGTCACTTTTATTTATCAAATTGGTGATGAAAGCTATCAAATAATTCAAAATATAAGCTATGGCAAAAAAGCAAAAGACAATATATCATTAGACGCATACAGCTTATTATGGTTTTTGGACGAGGCTCATTGTGTTGAATATGATTTTAATAATATAGTAGTTGAGGACACCATACTATATGGTTTAGCATCCCCAAATAAATATACAATAACCATTGTTTATCCCGATTATTTGCAATTGCCGCAAGAAAATATAGAGCTATTTTACGGCGATAACATAAATTTGCCGCTATTTGATATATATGGATATTCTCACAATGGTTATTTGGACGAGACACAAAACGCTTTTGATTTGCAGTACATGCCGGCTTATGATTTTGAGGTTTATCCACAATTTGAGACAAAGATGTTTACTCTTAATTTGGACGATATATACCAAATAGAGGCCAAATATCTAACAGAGGTCAACCTTTATGAATATAGCGCTCCTACTGGATATTATTTTGACGGATGGCTGGATGAAAACAACAGTCTTTTCTCTTCAGGTCAGCCCTACTCTGTGGAAAGAGATATGAGCTTTACGCCAAAACTTACAAAGATTCGTGAAGTAATAATAAATTATTTGAGCTTTTCTCAAGTTTATGACTATGGCGGCGATGTGGAAATACAAGACCCCAAAAAAGATGGATATATTTTCATCGGATGGTATAGCGACGAAAATCTAAGTATACCGTTTAATAACAAGGCTATCTCCGAGGAATATGAGATTTATCTGTATCCAAAGTGGGCAAAAGAAAGTTATTTTATTTATATTTATGAAGAACAAAGAAAACTTGAAGTCGGTTATGGCGAGTTATCACCTTCTCAAATAATGCCATCAACACCTGAAGGGCATACTTTTGAGGGATGGTTTTTAGACGACGAATTTTCACTTATTTATGAACCAGTTGAGATAACAGAGGATATAACGCTATACCCAAAATATAATATAAAAACATTTGAGGTGACCTTTATGGGTCTAAATGATAGAATTATAAGTCTGCAAACAGTGGAATATGGTTCCGCTGCCCAACCGCCCGGCTCAAGAGAATGTTTTGAGGAAGGTTATCTTTTTGACGGATTTGATGATGATTATAATAACATAGAAAAAGACACCGTCATTAATGCTCAATATAAGCTACTATTTGTTAACATATTTTTTGACGAAGAAGGACAGGAAATAAACACAGAATTACCTCCGCAAAAAGAAGGGTATACTTTTGTGGGATGGGAGACTGTTCAAGATGAAAACTGTTTCTTACATTATCCAAAATATTTAGCAGATTCCTCCGAAGAAAATCAATCGCCCGAGCAAAGCCATGAAGATGAAGAGGAAAATGAGCCAGAAGAAGAGCAAAGCCAAGACGACGATTCTTTTGAAAAAATTGTAGGCAGACTTATTTTTAACGACCCTCCCTCTCAAGGCGAACAATCATCCTCAAGCTTTTCCTCCTCGTCAAACAGTCCGATAATAACCCTGATAAACAGAAATCTTGACATTATAGACATATCACTAGTGATTTTTACCCTGATTTTGGCATCTTTTTCCTTGCACCTCAACCTCAAACACAAAAATAAAGCCGATCTATAAGCAATTTTAGAGATTTTCATAAGATTATATTCATTTACATAAGACTTTTTTGTGTTATAATAATAGATAATTCATATTATAAAAAAGAATAAGGAGAGCTCTCTATGTGTCAAAATACTTTTCAAAACTGGCTTGAAAATGTAACAAAAGAAGAAAAAGCCGAACTTTTGTCAATTCAAAACTACCCCTCCGAAATAAGCGAAAGATTCTCTTTGCCGTTGGCATTTGGCACAGCGGGAATGAGAGGCGAAGTTGGACTGGGAACATTCCGAATGAATGTATATACAGTTAGACGAGCAACTTACGGTCTTGCAAAGCTTATAGTCTCAATGGGAGAGGAGGCAAAAAAGAAAGGCGTTGTGATTTCATATGACACAAGAAGATTTTCTTATGAGTTTGCCTTTGCGGCAGCGCAGGTATTGAGCAAGGAAAAAATCTCTGTTTGGCTCTTTGAGGATGTAAGACCAGTTCCTATGTGCTCCTTTGCTATAAGAAAACAAAACGCTGTTGCCGGCATTATGATTACAGCAAGCCATAACCCCAAGGAATATAACGGATACAAGGTTTATGGCGAGGACGGGGCGCAAATGTCTCTTGAAAGCACAAAAAAAGTTGTCGAATATATAGACAAAGTGAAGGACTATTTCAGCGTTCCTTATGACAATATATTTCTAAGCGACATAAGAAGCTTTGACTACAAGAAAATAAATGATTATATAACCGTTATAGGAAAAAGCGTGGATGATGATTACTATAATCAGATACTCAAATTAAGTTTAAGCCCTGAAGCAGTAAATTCGGTGAAAAATCAAATGAAGCTTGTATATACGCCCATTCATGGAGCAGGATATAAACCGGTCATGAAGGTATTTGAAAAAATGGGTATTAACGCTTCGTTAGTGGAAGAGCAGGCTCAGCCCGACACTGAATTTTCCACAGTTCAGGTACCCAATCCTGAGAATGCGGATACCTTAAAAGCGGCTATGGCGTTGGGCGACAAAATAGGCGCCGATGTTGTTATTGGAACCGACCCCGACTGCGACAGAATGGGCCTTGCGGTTAGGAAAAGAGAAGACAATAAACTCACGCTTTTGAATGGAAACCAAATAGGCGTTCTTTTATTGGATTATATTTTAACAAGGCTTAAAGAAAAAAACGCATTGTCTGACAAAGGAGCGATTGTAAAAACAATAGTTACAACAACGATGGCTGACTTGGTTGCAAAGAACTTTAATGTAGAAGTTTTTGATGTACTCACCGGCTTCAAGTTCATTGGCGAAAAAATAAAAGAATGGGAAAAAAGTCATCAGTATGAATATATTTTTGGATTTGAGGAGAGTTATGGATATTTAAGAGGTACCCACGCCCGTGACAAAGACGCTGTTGTGGCGTGTATGCTGACAGCTGAGATGTCGTGCTACTATCAATTACAGGGAAAAAACCTATACGACAGACTCCTTGAATTATTTCAAAAATACGGATTTTTTTATGAAGCAAACACGAGTATAGTATATAAAGGTGTTGAAGGTATGAAAGATATGGCAAATGTCATGAAACGCCTTAGACAAAAAAGCATATCAGTTTTGGGCGGAGAAAAGGTAATCTTTGTTGCCGACTACAAGAGCTTACAAAAAGTCTATAACGAAACCAAAAGAATTGAAAAGATATCTTTGCCGCAAACCGACGCTTTATATTATGGACTCAAAGACAATCAATTTGTTTGCATACGCCCCAGCGGAACCGAACCCAAGCTCAAGCTTTATGTTTTATGTTGCGCTAATAGTCTGCAAGCTTCATCTAAAAAGGCCTCAAAAATAATGAAGGATATAAAAAAAGAATTATAATGAGAAAACCACATAAAGTTATAAGCAAAAAACTTATCGTAGTAGGTGTTTTTGCTTTTATAATAGCAGCGTTGAGCTTGTTGAAATTTATTCCCTTTATCAGCGAGTATGTCTTTTCTCGAGGAATATCAAGAGCTTATGTTTTTGTTATCAGCTCAATCACAGGACAACTACCCTTTTCCGTTTATGAAATTCTCTTTATCCTACTTATTGTGAGCATTTTTCTTCTTATCATAAAATGGACATATCTTATTTCTCAAAAAAGGGATTTTTATTTTTTCAAAAGCGTATTGAATACCTTTATAGTGGTTATGTGTATTCTTTGTATCTATACCATTACATCTTCCATGTCGTACAAAAGAGAACCCCTTTCCCTGCCCCAATACAATGGGGAGGTGTTGGAAAACGACGACTTTGAAGAGATGATGATATATTATTTAGAAGATTTTCGCAATATTTCCGCTGCCGTGGACAGGGACATGAACGGCATCGTAAAACAGCCATTTGATTATAATGGTCTTAACCATAAATTAATGCTAGAATACGAGAGAATAGGCACTTTTGACGGATTCTTATCCTCTTTTACTCCACAAGTAAAGAAAATTTACTTTTCTAAGATAATGAGTTATCAGGGCGTGGCTGGCATAGCAATTACTCCCACTGGCGAAGCTAATGTAAACAGGTTTTTACCCACAAACGGGAAAGTTCTTACAATGGCGCATGAATTAGCGCACATAAAAGGTGTGATGAATGAAAATGAAGCGAATATGCTCTCTTATTATTTGACAATAACCAGTTCGGATATATATATTAAGTACGCAGGATACATGCGAACCATGCCAAGGCTTATGAATGCTGCATATCTTACGCTGGACGAAGAGACATACAATATGTTATATGACATTTATCCCGAAAAAGCGCTTGAGGAATTAAGAGAAGAATATGAGTTTTGGGATGACTATGACAGTATTGTTGACAAAATCAGTAACTTTTTTAATGATTTATACCTTAAAATGTCCGGCGTTCCCGAAGGCGTTGACAGTTATCGTGACATAGGAGAAACCGAAATCACCATAGACCCTGATACCGGGGAAACAGAATACAGAATTATTGAATATTCACCCTTACAAAAGATGTATATACAACTATTTCTTGATAAAGATATATAAGAGGTATTTATATGAAAAATATTGATTTTGATAAGGTATTGAAACTCGAAGACCAAGTTCAATATCATAAAGGTCAGATTGTAAGCAAAACCCTTCAGCAAAACGAAAAAGTAAGCATGACGCTTTTTTCTTTTTACAAAGGCGAAGAAATAAGTTCCCATGAATCAAACGGGGACGCTATGGTTATGGTCTTGGACGGAAAAGGCAAATTCACAGTGGGAGACAAGGAGCATATAGCCCAAAAAGGACAGACACTTGTTATGCCCAAGAAAATACCTCACGCTGTTATTGCCGAAGAAAATTTCAAAATGCTTTTGATAGTGGTCTTTTAATATTTCATAAAAAAATATTATATAACATCTCATCTTTCAATATAATTAATTAAGGGAAAGAAATGAAAAAAGCAAAAGTCCTCAAAACTCAAAGACTGACGCTAAGGCCTTTTAAGAAAAAGGATGCCTTGGCTATTTATAAAGGATGGGGCAACGATCCAGAGGTGTCAAAGTTTATGACATGGAATACAAATGAAAGCGTGGAAGATGTAAAAAAGTTTGTATATTCAGTCCTTAATAACCCAGAAGGCCGTAAGTTTAATTGGATAGTTATCCTTAAAAAAACAAAAAAACCAATTGGCAGCTTGGGCATATCCCAAATAGATTATAAAAAAATGAGTTGCGATATAGGATACTGTTATAATAAAGAGTATTGGAACAAAGGCTACGCTACTGAAGCCCTGAAAAGAATAATTAAATACCTGTTTGAAGAAAAGAGCTTTCAAACAATTACAGCCTATCACCATGTCTTAAACACAGCCTCGGGAAGTGTTATGAAAAAATGCGGTATGAAGTACCAAAAAACAGAAAATGTCTATATAAAGATTAAAGACACCAATTTTTTAAGCCACTTCTATAAGATTACAAATAAAGATTAAAAAATTATTCTATAAATTCTTGATGATTGGCGGCTAAGTCTTAATCAGCTTTTCCATAAATTAAAACTATTTCCCTTTTATTATGATAAAGTATTTATAATAAATTATATTCTTATATAGTGAAAAACCCCAGAAAAACAGCATTTCAAAAGAAAAAAATTTATTAAAAAATTGTAATTTTTCTCTTGACAGAAACATACTATGTTATGTATAATATAAACCGTAAAGCAATACTATGCAATGTATTATATTCTTTTGAGGAGGTCTGATGGAAATACAGCTTAAAAAAGGTTTTCTGGATATTATCGTATTGTCCACACTGCTTAATCAAGATTCATATGGTTATAAAATAATTCAGGATATCTCTAAAATTATAAGTGTCAGCGAATCCACGCTCTATCCTATCTTGAGACGACTGGAAAAAGGCGGATTTCTTGCAACATACAGCGTGGAACACACTGGCAGACTGAGAAAATACTATAAAATTACGCCCGAGGGCTTGGAAAAAATTAAAAATTTTTTACAGGAATGGGGAGAAATGAAAAAGATTTATGATTTTATATTGTCAAATATGCAATAAAGGAGAAATTTATTATGGATAAAAAGCAATTTTTGAAGGATTTAAGGCGCTCCCTAAAAAAGTTCAGCGACGAAGAAATCAAAGAAATCATTTGCTATTATGATGAAATGATATCTGATAAGATGGAAAGAGGCCAAAACGAGAGTCAAGTAATAGCCGAACTTGGCGACATAAAAGTCATTTCCAATCAAATAAAGGCTGACCTTATGGGCGAAAGGATAAAAACCCCCAAACCCAAAGAGAACATAGAAAAAGCATCCAACAATTTTTTAATAATTCTTATGCTTTTTGCATCTCCCGCCCTTTTGCCAATTGGATTTGCGTTAGCGATAACATTTTTTGTAATAGTTGTTGTCAGCGGAACGCTTATGATAAGCTTTATGGCGGCGGCATTAGGTCTTATTATCGGAATGATTCCCTCTGTTATATCGGCAGCTTCCTCGGCGGGAGTGGGCGGAGCTTTTTTTGCCGGAGGGCTTATGCTTTTATTGGCGGGAGTGTTCGGCTTTTTATCTATAATTTTTTACTACCTTACTAAATCACTAATAGTATCTATATCAAAATGGGCCTTAAGCCTTTACAATAAAATAACTAAAAAGGAGATGCAAAAATGAAATTAGCAATAAAAATTCTTGCGGCAATAGTAATTATAGGTGTTCTTCTGGGGGCTGTGGGGCTCATTATTATAGCCTCTCAATACGGTAGTTTGTCGGCATTCTTCGACGCTGAGAACGATTATGTAAAATATGAGCAGACTCTTTATGACATTCCCAATGAAATAGTTGTCAACGCTGACAATAGAATGATTAAGATACAAAAAAACAACGAAGAAAATGTTTATATGTCCTATTACGAAGGAGAAAATGATATTGTCACATATAATGATAACAATGATTCGTTGTCAATAGACGCCGAACAAGACCAAGATATATTTTGGTTTTTTAACTTTAATTTCCGTCGGGTACCTTCAGAGAAAAGAACCATAACAATAAAGGTTCCCCAAACTTTTGAAGGCTCTTTGGACATAAGAACCCTTAACGGAGCAATCACAGTAGACGACTTGGCAACAATAGAATCTGCAGAACTTAGAACCTCAAATGGCGCTGTAACTGTGGAAAAAGTTAGTATTGAAAAAAGCTCCAGATTAAAAAGTAAAAACGGAGCAATAACCGCCAGAAATGTCTCCTGTCACGGAGTATTAAGAATGGAAACCAGTAATGGAAAAGTTAAAGGTTATAATGTTGTAGCTTCTAGGTTGGAAGGCAAAAGCTCTAACGGAAGCATAGATCTTGACAGAATTGATTCTTCAAACATAGAAGGTGTCACCTCAAACGGTAGCGTTGATATCAAAATAAAAGGAGAAATGGCGGATTATGAAATAAGGGTCGCTTCAAACCTTGGAAACATATCTATTGACGGAGTGGGCTATTCAAATCAGACCATTAACAGCGGCGCATCAAAAAGAGTCAGAGCCTCTTCGTCAACCGGCTCAATTAGTATAGATTTTGAATAAAGCTAAGGAGCTTGTTTTAATACGAACTGACCCGTATTGGGTCAGTTCTTTTTATTAATTATCTTTTTGTCACATTAAAATTGTCCTCTATTAGCAACCAATTTTGCGGAAAAGAAAAGCTCAATTTCCAGTAGCTTATTCCCCGAATGCCCAATCTCTTTATTAAATCAAATTTAGCCTGTATGCTTCTTGCATCCTCAAACCAGACTATATGTCTTCTTCCTTCATTGTCGGTATAATTATAAAAAGGAGCTTGCGCGCGAAAGTCATAAGATATCGCAACACCATTATCGGCAGCTATTTGTATGGCTTGCTGAGGGCTTATAGCTCTTGCAAAGGTTTCCCCTCTTACAAACGGAAGAGTCCAGTCATATCCATAGAGGTTTTGCCCCATCATTATTTTATATGAGGGCATTTCACTTAAGGCATATTGTAGTACCTGTACCACGGGACCAATAGGCGAAACAGGCAACGGAGGACCGCCCGAATATCCCCATTCATAAGTCATAATAACCACAAAATCAACTATATTTCCTATGGCGGCGTAGTCATGCGCTTCATACCATTGCCCGCTTTGAGTTGCGCTTGTCTTGGGGGCTAAGGCCGCTGACACCAAAAGACCTTCTGCTCTCAAGCGGTCGGTAGCTCTTTGCAGAAACTGTATATAGTTTTCTCTTAAATCAACTGGAATGAACTCAAAGTCAAAGTGCACATCGCTAAATACCTCCACCCGCCTTGCTTCTTGAGAAATATTTTCTAGCAGCCTCTGCTGTGAGGTCTCATCCTGCAGCACAGCTCTTGCAAGCTCTCCGCTGAATCTTCCATCCTTTATGTTTGTCACCGTCATCATAAGAGTAGTATTGTTCTGCTCAGCGATTTCCGGCAAACCGTTTAATGGCAAAGCAGTCAGTCCGCCCTCTCTTGTCGCCTGATAACTAAATGGAGCAAGATATGTAAGAAATGGAGCGGCTTCTTGCGCCGCCAACAACAAAGAAGGGCTTACCATATCCCCCAAAGGCTCAATATAAGCGTTTGTTTCCGCCCGTGATTTGGGTTTTGGTGGGATATATAGCCTAAGCCCCGCTTGAATAGGCCTATTTATATCAATATCGTTAATCCTTGCAAGCTCTTGATAATCAATTCCTATCCTTGAGGCTATTCTCCACAGGCTATCTCCTGGCTGCACCCAATAATAGCTTCCCTCAATTGGGATAACAATGGCCTGCCCCACAACTAAAATCTCTGGATCAGCAATCTCATTGGCTTGTTGTATGTCGGTTACTGTTGTATTAAAGGCTCTGGAGATATTCCAGAGAGTATCATTTGCTTTTATCACATAAATTTGCATAAACACCCCTAAAAGTAATAAAAAATTTATATAATAGATTATGTCAAAATATTTGTTTTTGTTAATAAAAATTGCTCAATTCGCTTGCTTTTTGTAACATATATAATATAATGAAAGCCGATACAATAAAAGGAGGTTACCATGAAAGCCATAAACAAAAAAATAATGAATATGACCGGGTTTTACGGCATGCTTATGATATTCTCATTTATAAGGGCTGTGGGAACTTACATTTTTATTGTTCCAAACGGATTTGCCCCGGGCGGCATAAGCGGTCTATCTTCCATTATCTACAACATTGTGCTTGCCTCAAATGCAACTTTGGCAAACTCTGTATTTAATCCGGCTGTAACAAGCCTCCTATTCAATATCCCGCTTCTCTTTTTGGCTTTTAGGTATCTCAACAAAAAGTTTGCCTTGAACACCTTATTAGCGGTTATTGCTTTTTCACTTTTTATGGGGCTTTTCACTCTTGTGGATTTTCCAATGTTCAAAGCAAATACATATGAGAGCGGAATTATGCTTCTTGCATCCCTTGCCGGCGGTTCGGTTGTGGGAATTGCTCTTGGATATATGCTCAGAATGAACATGAGCCTTGGCGGCACGGATATAGTTGCAAAAATAATATACAAAAAGAAACCCTTTATAAATGTGCAGTGGCTTATCTTTATCTGTGATTGCTCAATAGTAATGTTAAGCGCGGTGCTTGGCTTTATTGACATAAGAGGGGGCGACGGAACACAGGATGTACTGGTTAAGGTTCTTTCACCTGTATTTTATTCCTTTATCGCCTTGTTTGTTTGCTCAAAGGTTGCTGATGTTATACTTGTGGGTCTGGAATCCTCTGTTGTTTTTAATATCGTAACAAAACATCCGCAGGAAATTGGAGACGCCGTTATTAATAATCTAAAAAGAGGCGCAACTATCATTAAAGGAGCAGGCGTATACACAAAAAAAGAAAGAGAAATCTTGATATGTGTAATAAAAAGAAAACAAATAATACCGCTTAAAAAGCTCATTAAAGAAATTGACCCCGAATCCTTTTCCTATGTCACAAGCGCAAAGGAAGTCAACGGCTTCGGCTTTTATACCGGCGATTAATACATAAAAATAAAAAGACATAGCCAATTTTTAGCTATGTCTTTTTTTTCTTCTTATGAACGAAATCCTTATTCTACATATATTCTTCTACTAATCCTTGATTTACTATAAATATCTCTCCTTCTTCCGCAAAGTTTTCTCCGACGCCGTCTTCAATGCTTGCGGGTTCTTGTGTTATTTCCTCCTGCACGCTAACGGTTATCTCCAGCATTTCAATATCCGTCATCATTTGAATCAAAGATTGATTTTCTATATCATACATTTGAATAGCGAAATTTTCCTCTATATTTTTTGCCTCAAATGCAAAAAGCTGATTTTCCGTATCCATATCCGCCGCTATACAGTAAATATAATCGCTTGCTTCCATATACTCAAGATTATAAATCTTTCCGCCCTCTGTAAATTCATACTGGTCAAGAGTCTTTTGTACATAGTCGCCCGTTTCTTCGTCGTAAATATAAGTATAGGTATCGCCGTCTTTTGTTATTCGTGCTTCTTCTAAAATAGGGTCTCTTAATACTGGAGGCATGCCGTCTATAGCATCTATAACAGCAATAATTTCATCAATATGCGGGAGTATGGCGTTTACATAACTGAGCATACCAAGTCCTTGCATTAGGTATCCTTCCACAACCGCCGCATCTTCCTCGCCTAAGACGCCTCCCACTTCTGCCATAACATCTTCCACGGGAATTTCCTCAAGCATATAAACAAGCGCGCCTACATAGCTTGCCATGTCGTCTATATCTCCAATTTTGTCAAGAATATCGTCTATTATATCCTGATAAGGGTTTAATGTTTCGCCGTTTTCGTCCCCGTTCTCATCACCGTTCTCATCACCGTTTTCATCACCGTTCTCATCCCCGTTTTCGTCACCGTTCTCGTCTCCATTTCCATCTCCGTTCTGATTATTATTGCCGGGAGGATCCTGAGGGGTGTCGCCAAAAAAGGCGCAGCCGGTAGCCATGACTATTAAAGCAAGCGCTAACACTGTTACCAGTAATACTTTATATACTTTTTTCATCTTGCTTCTCCTTATATTCTTTTCTCTTATAATTATAACATATGCAAAAATCCTTAAGCAAGGCTTAAAAAAATAAATACCAATAATTTGTTATAGCTTTTCTTTTTTACTAAAAAATAAAGCGGATTTTGACATAAGCCTATATCCGCTTTTTGGTTAATAATTACCTTTTCGGGTATCCAAAGTATACTATTTAATATACTTATCGCCATATTGCTCTACTACATAATCCATGTCCTTATCTCCCCTGCCCGAAAGATTAACTAAAATTGAGCCGGTTTTCATTTCTTTTGCAAGCTTGATTGCGTACGCCACGGCGTGAGCGCTCTCCAAGGCGGGAATGATGCCTTCCATTCTTGAAAGGGTAAAGAAAGCGTCTATGGTCTCTTCATCATTTACATATTTATAGTTTATTCTTCCTAGTTTATGCAAAAATGCGTGCTCGGGTCCTACCGAAGGATAGTCAAGTCCGGATGCGTTGGAATAAACGGGGGCGGGTTCGCCCTTTTCATCTTTAAGCATAAGAGAATTAAAACCGTGCATAATTCCCGGTGAACCATAAGTTATGCTTGCCGCATGTTCGCCCACTTTATGGCCTTTTCCCATGGGCTCCACCCCATAGATTTTTACATCGTCTGCAAGAAAGGGAGTAAACAATCCTGCGGCGTGGCTTCCGCCACCCACACAAGCCACAAGAGCGTCAGGAAGCTCGCCCGTCATGTCTTGAAATTGCTCTCTTGCCTCAACGCCCACTACCCTTTGGAAATCTCTCACCATTTTGGGGAAGGGGTGCGGGCCAACAACAGAGCCAATGCAATAAATGGATTCTTTGTAGTCTTTTATATATGCCATAAACGCTGAGTCAACGGCCTCTTTCAGAGTTCTCAGTCCAAAACTTACGGGAACGACCTTTGCGCCAAGCACCTTCATTCTTACAACATTGGGAGCTTGTTTCTTTATATCAACTTCTCCCATGTGAATTTCACATTCCAGACCAAAGAAAGCCGCTGCTGTTGCAAGAGCCACACCGTGCTGACCGGCTCCCGTTTCAGCGATTAATTTCTTTTTTCCCATATACTTTGCCAAAAGCGCCTCGCCCATGCAATGGTTTAATTTATGCGCTCCGCTATCGTTCAAGTCCTCTCTTTTAAGATAGATTTGCGCCCGCCCGATGCTTTGGGAGAGTCTTTCGCAATGATAAACGGGGGTGGGTCTGCCTTGAAATTCCTTTCTTATTCTTCTGAGTTCGTTAATAAATTTACTTGACTTACAAATTGTGTTATACGCTTGGTCTATTTCCTTGAACGCCTCTACCAACTCGGGTGGTATATAAGCGCCGCCGAATTCGCCAAAATTCCCATCTTTGTCCGGATATGTTTTAAGATATGTTTGATAATTTATATTTTTCATTTTTATAGGTCTCCTTTATATTTTTTTATTTTTATTATTTTTTACTTTATTAAACTTCATAATACCTTTTGCCATCGGAAAAAGTAAATGTACGGCTGTCTTAAATAATTTCTCATAGCTTAATTTACCTCCTTTAAGCTAAAATAAAAAAACGGTAAAATCCGTTGGGACGAATTTTACCGTGGTGCCACCCAATTTCATAACAAATCTTATTTGTTACCTTATTTTTAGAGTACTATCATACTCTTTCCCTATAACGGGGGACTCCGTCAAAAGCTAATCCCGTAAAAAACAGTTTCACCTTTGCCCTCGATAGTCCATTCGCTTAAATGAATTTATTCCGCTCACACCGTATCGGAACTCTCTCAAAAAATTCTTAGATAAGTTACTACTCTATCTCATCGGTTTTTCAGTTTGTA
The DNA here is from genome assembly GCA_964626765.1 of uncultured Christensenella sp. GTDB lineage: Bacteria > Bacillota > Clostridia > Christensenellales > DTU072 > DTU072. Next base: position 3,469 of record CAZVHD010000004.1, on the reverse strand, counting down.
AAAACATTATTGCATACCCAAAACATCTTGTCAACAATTTCTTCCTAACTTTTTTCAAGTTTTTTGAGATTTTTTGCGCTTTTATAATTAGTTAACAGTGTTAACTAATTAATTTATTCTTAATATTACAATATGACTTTTAATATAATAAAGTTTCTTTTATGTTATAAAATATTTATTTGGCGTTTTAAGATAGTGAAGAAAAAAGGCGTATTCAAAAAGCATCTGTATTGACAACCCCTCTTATTGTGATATAATTATTTTATTCTATATTTTTTATAGATAAAATATTTTTAGGAAGGTTATTATGGAAAGAACAAGATGGTACAAAGACGCTTTTATTTATCAGATTTATCCCAGAAGCTTTTGTGACAGCGACGGAGACGGAGTCGGTGACATCAAAGGTATTATCTCCAAACTTGATTATCTCAAAGAGCTTGGAGTGAATGCGGTATGGCTTTCGCCCTGCTATAAGTCACCCAACGACGACAACGGATATGATATTAGCGACTATAAAGATATTATGGACGAGTTCGGCACATTTGAGGACTGGCAAGAAATGGTTGACAAAATGCATGAAAGAGGCATAAAGCTGATTATGGACCTTGTTGTTAATCACTCTTCAGACGAGCATTTTTGGTTCAAAGAAGCCCTTAAGGGAAAAGACAATCCTTATAGGGATTATTATATGTGGAAAAAGGGCAGAGGAAAAGATGGCAAAAAGCCTCCCAATAACTGGACGTCAAGATTTGGCGGCTCTGCATGGGAATATCACAAAGAGACAGACGAATACTATCTGCACCTTTTCACAAAAAAACAGCCCGATTTGAACTGGGACAACCCCAAAGTCAGAAAGGAAGTTCACGACATCGTTAAATTCTGGCTGGACAGAGGTTGCGACGGATTCCGTTGCGATGTTATAACCTATATCTCAAAAAGAGAGGGCCTCCCGAATGGAAAATTCAATGTGGCGCTTATCGGCGACGAGCATTTCACACACGGACCTAACATACACACATATCTTCACGCCCTCAATAAAGATGTTCTTTCCAATTATGACTGCATGACAGTTGGCGAAGGCCCGGGCATGAATGTAAAGCACGCTATTGACTATACAAGCGAGGAAAGAGAGGAATTGGACACGGTCTTTACTTTTGAACATATGCATACCGACGCCTTTTTACAATTTATTCCCCGTAAATTCAAACTGTCCAAATATAAAAAGGTAATGGCCGAATATCAATACGGTTTGAGAGACAAGGGCTGGAACAGCCTCTATTGGGAAAACCACGACCAACCAAGAAGCCTTCCCAGATTTACAGGTGACTATGGCGATAAAAGAAAGGAGGCGGCAAAAATGCTGGCTGTTGCTCTTTATATGCAGCAAGGTACGCCTTATGTCTACCAAGGGCAAGAAATTGGTATGACAAACTATCCTTGGCAGAGTCTTGACGAGTTTGAAGATGTTATGGTAAAGACAGTTATGGGCATAGTCAATAAATTTGTTCCTTTTTTGAAAGGCGTTGTTTTTTGGGCGCTGAAGAAAAAAGGCAGAGATAATGCCCGTACTCCCATGCAATGGAACGATAAAGAAAACGCAGGCTTTTCAAGCGGTAAGCCCTGGCTTAAGGTTAATCCCAATTATAAAGAGATAAACGCCGAAGAATCCATGAAAGATAAAGACAGTATCTTTAACTTTTATAAAAAACTTATCGCCTTCAGAAAATCAAACGATATCATAATAAACGGAACTTTCAAAGAAAACTATGTTTCCAGTAACGATATTTATTGTTATGAAAGATGGTTCAAAGGCGAAAGGCTTATGGTGATTTGCAACTTCAAAAACAAAGAAATTCCCTTTGAGCTGCCTAACGACTGTGTTTATAAGTCAGCTGACCTTGTTCTTCACAACTATGACTATAACAGAAAACTAGAAAATATGATTTTGAAACCTTATGAAGCATTGGTTTTCAAAATGATATAAAAGGGCGTTATGAAAGTATTTTACTTTAGCGGCAGCGGCAATTCCCTTGCTGTCGCAAAACAAATAGGCGGCGAAGATGTCATAAATATGGCGGTGTGTTGCCAAAAAGAGTTCAAAGATGACTCCATAGGTTTTGTCTTTCCCGTGTATTGTTACGATATACCTTTTGTTATGCGTAATTTCTTGAAATCAGTCAAATTTGACGCCAAATATATTTGGGCGGTGGCAACTTGCGGTTCTTCAGTGGGATATTCCTTTAAGACAGTTGATAAACTCTTAAAAAAGCAGGGAAGAGCTTTGAATTACTGCAAAAAAATAGTTTTGCCTGATAGTTGCATTGCCTTCAAAACCCCGCCTTACAAGCAAAAGGCAATGCTGGAGAGTCAAAACCGAATTGTCAAAGAAATAAAAGAGGACCTCTTAAATAAAAAGATTCTGGCAGTAACAAAAGACAAGCCTTTTGCTGTTAATAAGATTGCATGGTGGGGTATGAAATATATTCTGGGGGCAAAGTTCAAAAAAGTAAATGATAACTGTAACAAGTGCGGCGTATGCGTGGACATTTGTCCTGTCAATAACATAAAAATGCTTGATAAGCCAATCTTTAATAATAAGTGCGAATATTGTTTTGCATGCATTCAATGGTGTAATCAAAGAGCCATTGAGTTTGGAAAACTCAAAATTGATGATTTATCAAAATATACTCATCCCATAATTTCAGTAAAAGAAATGATAAAAAGAAACAATATTTAATAGAGAACATCTTTGAGATACAGAGCATGGGCGGGAAAAGTTTTTCCGCCTTTTTTTCTGTTTTGGGTATCCATAGCTTCCATAATGTCGGACAAAGTTAGCTTTTTCTTTGCCAGCCAGACCAAAGTGCCTGCAATAATTCTGACCATATTATACAAAAAACCGTCTCCCTCAATCTCCATAGTAATCTCATCGTTTTTCTTTTGCAAGTCAAGTTTATAGATGGTTCTTGTTGTGGTTTTTATGGAACTTCCCGTTGAAGAAAAGGCTTTGAAATCATGTTTTCCTAAAAACAGCTTTGCGCCTTGTTTCATAAGCTCAAAGTCCAAGGGAGGGATTATTCTTGCATGGGTGTCTTTTCTTATGGGGCTTTCAATTTTTGATATATAAAATTTATAGATGTATGTTTTTCTTTTTGCGCTATACTGCGCGTGGAAATCGTCGTCTACTTTTGAGATGTCTTTTATTCTTATGTCGTCCGGAAGGATGTTATTTATTGCAATCGGAAGCTTATTCATGGGGAAATTGGTGTTTATATCAAAATGGGCTTTTTGCCCATAAGCGTGTACTCCTTTATCGGTTCTGCCGCTTGCCACAAGTTTAACTTTTTGTTTCAAAAATTCAAACATAGTATCCTCAATGACTTGTTGGACGGAAAGCGCGTTGTTTTGGTATTGCCAGCCGCAATAATTTTTACCGTTATATTCTATTGTTATAAGATATCTCATAATC
>CAZVHD010000003.1:0-18732 GCA_964626765.1 uncultured Christensenella sp. | reverse complement strand
TTACTTTTGTAGTTTCTATGTAGAGATAGCTTCCTATTTCTCTTTTGGCAAATTTGGGCCTGTCAATATCCCTAAACCATACAACCTGTGTGGCCTCGTCACTAAATTCTTTTCCGACCTCTACTCTTAAGAGCTGGGGAGTAAGCACAGAAAGGCGAAAACCATCCCCTTTTATAACAAAGTTTTCATTGGTTTTTGGTTTTGTTTGCGCCTTCAAATGTTTGTCTAAAGCCATAATATAACTCCTTTACATAACTACTTTCTTAAAATCATTATAAAACAAAGCTCAGTCATAAGCAAACACCAAAACACAAATGCAAGAAAAATTGTTTTTTTGATATAGACTTAAGCCCTTACCCCGAATTAAAAAGCCGCCATGAAAAAGATTCTTTAGTTTATAAAAAAGCATTTGTCTAAATAAAAAAGAACATCATTAACAAAAAATAATTGATTTTTTTTATAGACAATGCTATAATAAGCTGGATTTTGAAGATATTTGGGGGTGTAGCTCAACTGGTAGAGCGCTTGAATGGCATTCAAGAGGCAAGGGGTTCGACTCCCCTCATCTCCACCAAAAAAATAGCAACAGACATTTTTGTCTGTTGCTATTTTAGATTATTAAATATTTATCCTAATGCCATTTCTATTTATAATAAGAATACCTTATTTTTACATAATATTTTTATGAAGAGATTTGCTCTGTTATTTGTAATAGTTTTGTTAATATCTTTTTGTTTTTTAATACCTATGGGTGATTATCAGCTTAACGCTTTGGTGCCGAGGCAACCCGAGCCATGGACAAATGAACTGGTTCCATATAGTAACAAGATATATCACATATTTTTTCATAGTTTAATACTCAACCCCCATCTTGCATTTAAGAGTTCAAGAGCTCAGGGTTATGATGACTGGATGATAACAAGAGAGGAGTTTAAGGAGATTCTCAATAGGCTTTACCAAAATGATTTTGCGCTAGTAGATATTGATTATGTAAAGCAAATGAAAAAAGAGCAAAAACCATTATTATTTTTTGAGAACAAAAAGCCGCTTATCTTGTCCGTTGACGATGTCAATTATTATGAATATATGAAAAATGACGGTTTTGCCGAAAAGCTTATTGTAGACGAAGGGGGGAAGCTGGCAACTACCGTACTGGGTTCAAAAGGAAGAACCATTGATTATGAAGGCGATATTATGCCGATTATTAACGATTTTGTAGATAAAAACCCTGATTTTTCCTTTAACGGAGCAAAAGGTATTGTTGGCGTGACGGGATATCAGGGAGTTTTTGGATACAGAATAAATTGGCTTGAAGGCTTGGAAAAAACCCAAGCAATCATCAACGCCAAAAATGTTGCAAACAACCTTAAGATGAATGGTTGGAAGATAGCCTGTCACAGTTACAGCCATACAAACGCCTTTAAGGACGGAAGTATCGCCTATGACAGATTCAAAAGGGATGTGGGCAAATGGAATGATATAGTCGCCCCGGTTACCGGCAGAACGAATATTTACATCTCTCCCTTTGGAATAGAATTTTATCCTAACGACCTAAGATTAAGACATTTAGCCGAGAGTGGTTTTGATATTTTCTGTCCGGTATATAAGAAAATGAATATAAAATTCGCCGGAGATTTTATGATAAGTCAAAGACTCAATATTGATGGATTTACTCTGCAGAAATATCCCAACCGCATTGAGTCGGAACTTTTTTGTGTTGATAACATCTTAGACAAAACAAGACCCGGCAGTAACCATATTTTGGATTGAAAAGAATAAGCTTTTTTCCATCTTGTAATTATATATTATATTTGTTATTATTATATAGTTATTTCAACTTTTAAGGAGAAATCATAATGGATAATACTCAAGCTTCCTCGAGCGCAATAAACATAAACGATAAGAAATATCTTACTAAATTCAATGTGGCATCATTTGCTCTTGCGGGCTTTGGACAAAATCTTATTATTGGTGTTGTAAATTCGTTTATTTTGTTTTTTTATACAGATGTATTTTTGCTTGGCGCTGGAGCCGCAGGCATACTTATGATAGTAGCAAGGATATGGGACGCCTTAAACGACCCAATTATGGGCACTATTGTGGATAAGACAAAGACCAAAAGAGGAAAGATGAGACCTTATCTTATGGTTATACCAATACCCCTGGCAATCTCAACAATACTATTATTTATGATTCCCGACATCAGTTATGCATGGAAAGTAGTATACGCATACGGAACATATTTGTTGTGGGGCATGGTCTATACCATATGCGATGTTCCTTTTTGGGGACTTGCCTCGGTTATGACCCCAAACCCAAAAGAGAGAATATCATTTATCTCCTTTTCAAGGCTTATACATACAATAGGCGGAGCTCTTCCGGTGCTGATAATACCATTGTTTGTGGATGGAATAGCCGGTGGCAACAACGCCAAAGGTTTTCCAATGGCGGGAATTGCAATTGGCATAGTGGGCGCCGCGCTTTTTTCTCTTTCATATTTTGGAACAAAGGAAAGATGTACCAAAAAGGAAAAAGCCCCTACCCTGAAAGAGTGCGCAAAGCTTTTGGCGGTTAACAAACCCTTGAGATATGTGGTTATGGCAAATGTTTTTGGATTTATGAGAACAATGCCGGTTGTGGCAAGCATGTATATCGCAACTTATATCATAGGTCCTCAGACAATCTTTGACATAAACTTTTCTCCCACTATGCTCAACATCACTATATTTGCAGGCTGGGGAGTGGCAGGATACATTGGAATGCTCACGACTCCCTTAGTATGCAAAAAAATTAACTATAAACAGATTTATTTTATTTGCGCAGCGCTAGGTGTTTTTGGCTCTTTGTTATTATTAGTGCTTGGCGCCAAGCTTTGGTCAATAATGCTTTGCATGCTTATTTGCGGCCTTAGTTTTGGGTACACATCAAATATAAATTACACCATGATAGCTGACAGCGTGGATTATGTGGAATGGAAAACTGGAAGAAGAACCGAAGGTGTGACTATATCCTTTCAAACCCTTATGAACAAGCTTATGTACGCATTACAAATAGGCCTTGTATCTCTTGTTCTTATTATTATCAATTTTGTTGAACCCAAAAATGTAGACGGCGAACTTGTTACACAAGCTCAAACGGAGTTTACACAAAAAGGATTTTTCTTTATGATAACGGTTATACCTGCAATCGGTTGGCTGATTAGCGCGATACCTATGAAATTTTATAACTTTATTGGAGAAGAAAGAGAGCGTGCTCATATTGAGCTTGGAAAGATGCGCGAACAAAAACTCGCAGAACAGCTTTTAGAAGATGCGGCTGACTGTGAAATAAAAGAGAATAAAGACAAAGATTAAACTATATAAATTGGGTTGGTTATGGCGTACTTGAAAGGAGGCACTTTTTCATAAGCCTCTTTTCGTATGATAAAGTAAAAGAGAGCTTTATGCAAAAGCTTTGATAAGGGTTTTTTCTCATATTCAATCTCACACCTCACAAACCCCTTTTGTCTAAGGGGTATGTCAAAGTCATAATTTCCTTTTTTGGGAGCTTTGAACTCAAAAAAGCAACCTTCGTTGTCTATGACCTTGAGTTTATGACCTTTTAGAATGTTTGTTACCTTAACACTAACTTTCATGTCTTTTTGAAAGGCGATTTCATCGCCTATGCCTGCGTTATTGCAACTTAAATCTATCATTGTTGAATTAGGTGAATTGGTTATAACGCATCTACCTTTTTTTATGGATTCCAAAATAGCTTTTTGACTGTTGCAATCTGCAAACACTCTTAAGGTTGGATGGGCGAATAAGTCAGTGATATAAAAATCTCTATGAAAGTCACTGCCGCCTATGGCAGGGAGCTTTTTGCCTTCTTTGAGGCGTTCATTCCACCAGTTTATGGTTTTGAGGTTGTCCCTTCGCATAGGGCCGTTCCATACCTCCACGGCGTGGTATTCAAAATCATAATCCATAAGCCAAGGACAAAGCGAGCACATAGGATGATTAATAGATAAAAGAACTTCTCTATCTATTGCCTGACGGGTTCTTTTGAAAAACTCTTCTTTGGAATTAATAGCAAAACTCCCGTCATAGGGCTTGCCTATACCGTACATATTAATATGCCCTTTATAATTTGTAAGTTCCAGCCCTTTAATAACAGTAAGGCCGCTGACTTGGGGCATGGGCTCGTCGTCTAGATTATTATTGTGGTCTGTTATCATAATAAAGTCCAGGCCTTTGGACTTTGCCTTGTTTGCAAGTTCTAAAGCCGTGTGTTTTCCGTCGGAATTTGTGGTATGCATATGAGAGTCGCCTTTAAGCCAACGAAATTTTTTCAGATGAAATGTTATATCATATGTGACAGTGACACCCTCTTCACGGATTTGATAAGCTCCTATTATTATCTGCCACCTTCCTTTTTTTATATCTCTTTTTTTATAGCCGCCTGTGGAAAAGCTTGGGGATATAGTAATGAACCTTTTTTCCGAACCCGTGGTTCCTATGTCGTCCCCGTTTTGGTCAAGTAACCCGAAATCTATGACATTTTTTTGTTTTTCTGTCACTCTAGAATCATCTTTGTCGCCCTTGTAAGAATACAAGATATCCATTTTTTCCACGCCTTCGGGAACATCAAAAGGCAAAAAGAGGTATTTTTTCTCGTCCTCTTTTTTTATATGATAATCAAGGTTCAGCTTTTTCATTTACACGGCTCCTTTAAGAATATCTTCTATTCTTTTAATATTTATTATGGTTATTTTGTCCTTATAAAAGTCCAAAATATTTTCCTCTCTCATCCGCATGAGTTCTCTTGACATGGAGGGTCTGGAAACATTGAGATATTCCGCCATTTCGTTCCTATTCATTCCAAGAGCAATACTGGTTGTTTGCTGCTCGATATATTTGTCATAGATGAGTCGGGATATCTTATGACGCATTCCCTTTATCGCCATATAATCTTTATTATTTTGTAGCTCATACACTCTTTTACTCAAATACTCAAGAGCTCTTGAGATTATTTTTTGATGACAGGCGCATGCGTTTTCGCACATTGTAACGATTGTGGAAATTTTAAGAAAAAGCAAAGTAACATCGCTTGCCGCAACAACATAATACCCCAATTTATTTGGTTTGAGATATCCCTGATATAGACCGAACATTTCCCCTTGGCAAACAAGACCTAAAGGTTGTCTTTTTCCATTTAATTTAGTGACAAATTGCAAAAGTTTTCCTTCAAGCACAATACATAGCTCTTCAATTTCACTATCTTCATATGCCACAAGCATACCTTTGGACTTTTTCACTATCTTGCCATCCATACAATCAAAAAGAGTGTTTATATCCTTGTCTCTAAATCCTTGAAACAAACAGTTCTTTTTTATTATTCTCAAGAAATTCATTTTTGTAATCCTTTGAAGTTAAAATGTAGCCATGGCTACAAAATGGCGAATGCTTTGTAGCTGAGGCTACAAAAATGATACATTATTAATATAAATATGTCAACACCTTAAAGGTCTGTTATAATTGATAATTCAAAGATATTGTGCTATAATTTTGAAATCAGGAGGCGGTTATGGTAGATAATTCAATAAAGCTAATAAGCAATTTAACCGATAAGCTTATGGCTACCAATCTTCTTGTGCTTGACAAGGATATAACATATTTTCTTAGTCAAGTGGTGGATGATGAAAACCTTTGTGAAATAATAAAAGAGTGCAACATCAATTATTCTTTTTACGAGGATTGGGAAAAGGCAAAAAAGCTCAAAAAAATATATCTGCCTGTCAATAAAAGAGAAATAGTCGCCTTTGTTATGGGTCTTTTTTACAAACTGGACACAAAAGAGATATCCATAATAGAATTATTAACAGAATTTTATCCCAACAATTCTGATATGCATAAGGCATATAATCTCTTTGGAAAAGAGGTGATTGTACCCTTGAAAAACGCCTTTATCACAATTCTTCAAGGCCAGCCCGTGGAGGAGGAAAAATCAAAAAATCAAAATCCTGTTCTTGATAAAATGATAGAAGATATAGACGACTGGCTAAAAATGCTTAAGCAAAATATTTTGTCCGGCAAATATAGCCTTGACGAGGTTTGCTCAAAAGAAATCATTTTTTTCATCAAAGGATTGCAAAATATACTTGACACAAACGACACATATTTGATAAAACTTGTTTGGCGCGGGCTCATAAGCGCAACCTATAAGTATAATGTCAAATTCAAAGAGCTTGACCGAATTGAAAAACTTTTCAGGCTATATGGAATAAACATGGAGATTTAGATGGCGTTTTTAAATACATTACAAACTGTTGGCATACTCTTAGCAATGGGGATACCCGGATTTATAATAGCAAAATTAAAGCTTATAGACACCAAAAGCGCCATAAAAGCTTTATCGGTCATACTTTTATATATATGTCAGCCATTCATCGCCGCCAATGCGTTTTTGAACACAAGTTTTGATAAGACAATCTTAATTAATTTAGTTATGGTTATAGTTATAACTATCGTCCTTATGGTTGCGTTGTTATATATCGGAAAAGCAGTCTTTTTCAAGGACAAACTGACACCCAAAAGAGATGTTTTTTCTTTTGCGGGTTCTTTAGGCAATGTGGGATATATGTGCATACCATTTTTGCAGCTATTGACAAACAACGACCATGAAGTCATACTTTACGCCACAGCGTCCATTGTCGGTTTCAATCTGGTGGCGTGGACTTTGGGGTGTTTCTTTATTACAAAAAACAAAAAACATATATCCATAAAACATATATTTTTGAACCTTCCCACAATATCGTTTATAATTATCCTTCCGTTTTTCATTTTGAATTTGAACTTTAATACCGTCCCTCAACTAGCGCCGCTTGCGGATATGACAAGACTTTTTTCTGAAATGATGGCGCCCGTATCAATGACTATTTTGGGAATACAGTTTTCGCAAATGAAATTCAGGGAATTAATAGACGATTATAGGGTATATGTTATGAGCTTCATAAAACTTATTGTATCGCCCGCCCTTGCTTTCTTTCTGTGGTGGTTAGTAAATCTAATGGTTGACATAGAAGCTGTGCGTATGAATATCATAGCTCTTGCGGCGATGCCTTCTGCAACATTAGTTATGATGTTTTGCTCAATTTACGATTCGGACAGTTTGTCCGCCGCAAAGGCTGTTCTTGTATCCTCTATACTATCGGTTATTACAATACCGCTTGCTCTTTTTGCTTTTGTTTAAGGCAAATAAGTGTTGAATTCTTTTGATAAATGGTATATACTATTACTAATATAAATCGGAGGTTAATTATTATGAAAATAACTAAGGATATGTTATTGATTGACGCTTTTCAAATGGGAGATACAGAAAAAATGGCAGAGGTATTGCAAGGGTTTGGTATGCATTGTTTGGGATGCGCTCTTTCTCACGGTGAAACAATAGAACAAGCGGCGATGACTCATGGAGTTGATGTGGACGAAATGCTTGACGCCCTCAACAAAGTCATAAAAGAATAAAGATTTGTTATTGGAAAAAAAGAAGAGGAACAACCGTTGGTTGTTCCTCTTTGTCTTATAATCTTGGACAAACCAGATCGGAATACTCGGTCGGGTTTTCTATGGGAAGGCCTTCGATAAGTTTTGCCTGAGTCAATAAGATGTTTGCAATATCTTTGAGCTCTTCCTTGTTTTTGTCATAGAGTTCGACTATTTTCTTATATATCTTATGCTTGGGGTTTATCTCAAGAATTTTTTGCGCGGCTATCCCTTCGGAATTGGGCATTGCTTTGAATACCTTTTCCATTTCTATTGAAACATTGCCCTGGCTTGCAAGACAAACAGGGTGATTTTTAAGGCTATCTGACAGTCTGACCTCAGCCACCTTTTTATCCAAACTTTCTTTTATATATTTCAAAATCTCCTTGTCTTTTTCTGTTTCAATATCCGTTTTTTCTTTTTCAAGTCCCAAATCGCCGCTTGATACCGAGCGGAATTCCTTTTTATCATATTCCATAAGAACTTTTATAGCAAATTCATCAATATCTTCGGTCATTAAGAGAATGTCATATCCATAGTCTTTGACTTTTTCCACTTGAGGCAAAAGTTTTATAGCGTCCACGCTTTTGCCCGAGGCGTAATAGATATACTTTTGATTTTTTTTCATATCCTTGACATATTCCTTGAAGCTTATCATCTTTTCTTTGTTCAAAGAATGGAACAAAACAAGGTCTTTTATCTCTTCTTTATTGGCTCCCCAGTTTTCATACATTCCGTATTTGAGCTGAAGCCCGAATTCATTATAGAATTTCTCATATTTTTCTCTTTCATTGAGCAGCATATCTTCAAGTTCGGCTTTTATTTTCTTTTGAATACTCTTTGCTATTCTTTTTAGTTGTTGGTTATGCTGAATAGCCTCCCTGGACAAATTCAAAGTGAGTTCGCTGTCCACAAGGCCTTTTACAAAACTGAAATAGTCCGGCAAAAGCTCAGAACATTTTTCCATAATAAGGATGCCTTTTGTATATAGACGAATTCCTTTTTCATAGTTTTTAGTATAATAATTATAGGGAGCTTTTGAGGGGATGAACAGTATTGCGTTATAGTCAACGCTCATGCCCTCAACCGATGTGTGAATAACTCTTAAAGGGTCTTCAAAATCCATGAATGTGTCTTTATAGAATTTATTATATTCCTCGTCCTTTATATCCGCCTTGTTTCTTTTCCAAAGAGGTATCATGCTGTTTAAGGTTTCTTCTTCCTTGTATGACACGGTTTTTTTCTCGTCTTTGGGGTCTTTCTTGGTTTTTTCAACATTCATTTTTATGGGATATTTTATATAATCCGAGTACTTTTTGACAAGTTCTTGTATGCGGTATTCGGAGAGAAATTCATCATATTTTTCTTCATCGCCGCTTTGTTTTATGTGCATGATAACATCTGTTCCGTGTCCTTGTTTTTCCGCTTTTTTCAGTTCATAGCCTTGAGCGCCGCTTGACACCCAGAGAAAGGCTTGGTCGCTTCCATAGGATTTTGTGAGAACCTCGACCTTATCGCTTACCATAAAAGCCGAATAGAAACCGACGCCAAACTGGCCTATAATATCAATATCCTTTTTTTCTTTGAGTTTTTTTGCAAAGTCTAAAGACCCGCTTTTTGCAATAACGCCTAAATTCTGTTCCAACTCTTTTTCTGTCATGCCAATACCGTTGTCTGAAACTTTCAGAATTCTTTTTTCTTTGTCAATTTCTATTTTGATTTGAAAATCGTCTTTAGAAAAGCTGAGGCTTTCCATAAGGCTTTTGTAATAAAGCTTGTCTATTGCGTCGCTGGCATTGGACAAAATCTCTCTTAAAAAAATCTCTTTGTGTGTGTAAATTGAATTAATCATCAGGTCAAGTACTCTTTGGGATTCTGTCTTAAACTTTCTCATATTATACACCTTCCTGTTTATTTTTTAGCACTCGAATAAGGTGAGTGCTAAATATTATTATACCATTATCAAAAGAATTTGCAAGCATTTTATATAATTTTGATACCATTTTTTTAATATATACTCTTTAATTTGAGTATAAGGTATTGCATATGGCATTTAGTGGGGTTATAATAAAGGTTATAAAAAGCAATAATCATAAAAGGAGAAACAAAATGCCCGCAGGAATTATCGTATTAATAGCAGTGTCGGCCGCTATATTTGGCTTGATATTGTTTATGCTCATTAGAGCTATGTTCATCAAACCCATACAAATAGATAAAGGTAGTTATAACCCGATAAAAATAAACAAAGACAAATTAGCAAAGAAGCTTTCTGACGCCGTAAAAATACCTACTCTTACAGTTTTGGAAGAAGGAATGAGTTATGAACCGTTTTTGGAATTTCATAAATTTCTGGAAAACGCTTTTCCCAAATTTCATTCCAAGGCCGAAAAGAAAATAATCAATAATTATAGCCTTGTCTATAAGATAGAAGGAAAAAACCCTTCCCTTCTTCCGGGTTGTTTTCTTGCCCACCAGGATGTTGTGCCCGCCCCTCCCGAAGGTTGGGATGTAGACCCTTTTTCAGGTGAAATAAAGGACGGTTATGTTTATGGCAGAGGCTCTCAGGATATGAAAGGCCAGATGATAGCTGTGCTTGAGGCAATAGAAAATCTCTTAAACAACAACTTTCAGCCCGAAAGAACCATTTATTATTGTTTTGGGCATGACGAGGAATTCACAGGAAAAGAAGGCGCAAAAAACATCGCTAAATATCTTGAGGAAAACAACATTAAACTGGAGTTTGTAGTGGACGAAGGCGGAACGGTGCTTGACGGCTCAATAGTTGGAGTCAAGGGTATGCTTGCTCTTATAGGCACTTGCGAAAAGGGTTATGTCGATGTGCAGCTCAAGGCAAAAAAACCCGGCGGTCACGCATCCACACCTTTTAAGAGAAATTCTTGTGACCTTTTGTCCGAGGCGGTCTATGATGTTGCGATGACCCCCATGAGAAGAACATGGTCACAGCCTGCAAAGGATATGTTCAAGGCTATTGCGCCCAACATGAAGCCTCTTTATAAGTTTTTGTTTGTAAATAGGGATGTATTGTCGCCTTTATTGAAATGGATTTTGGGAATAGCCAATCCGGTGACTAACAGTTTATTGAAAACAACATTCGCAACAACTCAACTCAAAGGCGCTGACGCCCCCAATGTGCTGCCCCCCGAGGCCACTGCCACCATAAATTGCAGAATTAACATAAATGAAAATTCAGAAAAGGTCATAAAGCACATACAAAGAGTAGTGGGAAATGACATAGAAGTCAATATGCTCCCCGGAAAGAATGAACCCACACCGGTATCAGATATCACAAGCGACGCCTATAAAATCTTAACAAAAAGCATAAACGAGGTCTTTGAGGACTTTTTGCCCGCGCCTTATCCCTTTATTGCGGCAACTGACGCAAAGTATTATTACAATGTATGTAACAATGTTTACAGATTTACGCCATTCTTAATGAGCGAGGAAGACAGGACAAGAATACACGCCATAAATGAAAGAATGGAAATAAACGCCCTTGTTAAAGCAACTCAATTTTTTGCAAGATTCATAGAAAATGCCTGTGGAGCGAGCGAGCCTGCTCAGAAAAAACAGCAATAATAATTTAATAAACAAGTTATAAAAAAAGGTTATCTTTGGATAGCCTTTTTATTTTTATTTATTAATTTTGTTTTATAGATTTTGTTTTATCCTTAATCCGAAAGAACATAATATTCTTAGCTAATATATCCGAATAGGAAAAGGAGGAGAGGTCGCCCGAAGGATTCCTAATAGTAAAAATCGAGGGATACGCGTTTTCCAAAACACCTATCACCTCTTCAATGCGATTTCTGCCTCTATTGACCTTGAGCTTAACTTTTGTTCCCTTCATTTCCTTGATTTGAAGAATGGTCTTTGTAATATCCTGATTGATAACTCTCATTATATGATTATTATTGCCAAAATTCATTTTTTTAATCGCTTTGTTGTCATAAATGTGGAGTCACAGTAATAATTTATAAATATCGGATTTATATCAGGGGGCATTATATGACAAAAAACAAAAAAACAATTAACACCAGCCGTAGAAACATTATTGAGAATACCTTATTCAATGAAACTGCTGAAATAAGACTTAACGAAGCGAATATTCTCTCAGTGAGCGCCACGAGCAGAATAACAAGCGAAGAAGTGTTGAATGGCGAAGTGCGAATATGCGGCAAAATAATTGCCAGGGTTATTTATGAGCATGGCGAAGAGGAAAAAGAAATAAGTTGCTATGATTATACCAAGGAATTTCTCTTAACCGTTCCTATAAGCGATATATCATCCAGCGATAAGGCTTTTATTTTGTTAAAAGTGACCGATATTGAATATGAAAACAAAGAAATACTCTTTGTTAAATTTACTTTGTCTATAAGCGGCTATTACATAAAAGAGATGCCTTTTGAATATTTAGAATGTGAAAGCCAGGACATCATTACAAAAAAGTCCGTGTTGAAATCACAAAGAATATTTCCTCTTATGGACACAACGCTTCAGTCCTCACAAAATTTTGAGTTCCCCGTGGAAATCAAAAAAATCCTTTGTTACAATTCTCAAAGCTGGATAAACAACGCTTATCCTTCCGACGAGATGTATCAGGTTGAAGGAGAGGCTAGAACAACAATAATTGCCCTTGATACAAACAATAAACTCTGTCAGCAGAGCTTTATGCACAGCTTCACCATTGAAGTTCCCGACGCAAACATCTTGCCCGATACGGACATAATGCGGGACCGTTTCATAAAATGCACAACAATTATGCTGGAAGAAGAGGGCAGCAAAACTATTGTCATAGATTTGGACATTTTGCTCAGAGGGTCGGTATCAATTTACGAAGAAAATGAAATACTTATTGACGCGTACAGCATTGATAATGAGGTGGATACAAAGACAGCGTCAATTGTCACGGAGAACAACCTTCTTTGTAAAATGGTATCGCAGACTATAAATGCCAATGTGGCGAACGAAAAGGATAAAATCAAAGAAATATTGGCGTCATCTCCGCCGATTGCTAGCAATATAACTTTTTGCAATGATTTTGGACTTTTTGCCGAAGGCATCATAAACACTGAGATAATTTATATCAACGACAAAGACACCCTTTGTTCAATAAAAATTGAGGTGCCATTCCAGATTCTTGTGGATAAGGACTTTCCCGCATCGGGCGTACTCTTTTCTTCTCTTACTGTTATAAACACAACAATAAGCTCTATAAACGGGAATGAAATATCTTTAACTTTTGAGAGTGCGCTCAGCGTCAAAGGCGCCTCTTATGAAAAAACAACCTATATTGAAGATATAGAAAAGAAAAACCCCAAAGAGGATAATAATGTGGCAATAAGCCTCTACATAGCAAAAGAAGGCGAAAGTCTTTGGGATATTGCCAAAAGCCTCTCAACCGATGAAACCACTCTGTTAAACCTTAATCCGGACATAAAACTGCCTCTGAAAAGTGGCGAAAAAATCCTCCTATATAGGGAACTTAAATTCTAGAAATGCCTTAAGGCAAAGCTTCATAAATCCTTGATTAGTGAATATGTTTGATATTTGGGAATTTATGTAGCCATGTGTGTTTCCCTGAAAGATACCCGTCCTAGCCCGGCGGGTATTTTTTTTGGGGAAAAAGAATATTGAAAATATCGCACAGTTGAATTATAATGAGAATATAGATAGCCAAAAGGGGTTTCAAGTGAAAAAATCCAAATCAAATAAGTTTTCCAAAAGAGAAATCTTTTTTCTTTTGGTCATTGTCATATTGATTATATCTTTATCTGCCTCCATTCTCTATAAGGGCGATATAATGAACTTATATAACTCTCAAAACGGGAGTGAGAATCCAAACAGTCAGGACAAAATCTACTCTTCATTTTACAGCGACAATACAAACATATCCCTTCCTCCACAATTTAACGAGGAAGTATTGTTGGAAGTTCATTTTATTGATGTCGGACAGGGGGATGCGATATTAATAAGGTTGCCAGACCAAAAGGATATTTTTGTGGATGCGGGAAGCGGCGTTATGGCCTCACAAGAAGCAAGAAATGATTTTTCCGACTATCTTATGGATATGTCACTAGAAGAGCTTGAGTACCTGATAATAACCCATCCCCACAGCGACCATGTAAACATGGCGGATATTCTTGTGAATTATTATGACATAAACACTATTATGTTCCACGACCTTTACGAAGACACATCCAATACATACAGAAATTTTGTGGATTTATCCTTCGCAAAGGAAAACACAAATATTGTAGCTATCGGAGATGAATGGGAGTTTTATAGTGTAGAAAGCGAGCAGCACAATTATAAACTGGACATATACGCCCCAAACAGAGATTTTTCAAATGACACAAACAGTCTTTCAATTCTATGTCTTTTAGAATATTATAACACCAAAATTCTTTTTTCAGGCGATGCTACACATGAGACTGAACAGTATTTTATGGAGCTTTTTGATGAACCTGTGGATATTGACATATTAAAAGTGGGCCACCATGGAAGCTCAACCAGTTCTTCACAGGAATTTTTGGACTTTTTTAATCCTGATTACGCTGTTATTTGCGTAGCTGAAAACAACACTTACAATCATCCTTCTCCTTTCACGATGAACAGACTTTTTAATCGGGGTGTTGTAACATATCGAACAAACCGTCATGGTAATATTGTGTTGTACGCCGATGACGAAGAGAATTTTGGTTTTTTGTGTGAAACCGCCTTGCCCACTGAGAACAATTCTTATCAAATTGATGAGAAAATGATTGTTTTAGATAGTGATTAACAAAATCCAAAAAATACTATATATTGTTATCGGAAAGGTATTGACAACTATATATTGTGTATGATATAGTTTACTAAACAGTAATTTAAGAGCAAACAAGAGGAGAATTCCCATGGTAAGAACAATAGTAAAAAGAGACGGAAGAATTGATGATTTTGATGTTAATAAGATAGCATCGGCAATATATAAGGCGGCAATTGCAGCCGGAGGAGATGATAAAGTCAGGGCTTTTGAACTGGCAAAAATGGTCTCAGAAAGATTGTCCGAACAGTTTCCCGATGGAAAATCTCCCAATATTGAGGACATACAGGACGCAGTTGAAAAAATACTCATTGAAAACCGTCATGCCAAAACAGCAAAGGCATATATACTTTATAGGGAAAAGAGAAGAAATGTAAGGGAAACAAAGGCTCTCATAGCGGCTACCGTGGGAATGTTCACCGATTATCTTACAGAGACCGACTGGAATGTAAAAGAGAACGCCAACATGCAAAAGAGCGTCAACGGATTAAATAATTATGTAAGGGAGTCTTTCACTAAAAAGTATTGGCTTTATGATGTTTATCCCGAGGAGATAAGAAAAGCTCATGAAGGCGGAGATTTACATCTTCATGATTTGGGCTTTTTCGGTCCTTATTGCGCAGGCTGGGACTTGAGGCAGGTGCTTTTAGAAGGCTTTGGCGGCGTTGAGGGAAAGGTGGAATCCAATCCGGCAAAACACCTCAGGTCATTTTTGGGACAGGTGGTAAACTCCACTTTTACCACACAGGGTGAAACCGCCGGCGCTCAGGCATGGAGCAGTTTTGACACATATTGCGCTCCATTTATCAGATATGACAATATGACCTATAAAATGGTCAAGCAGGCCATTCAGGAATTTGTATTTAACATAAATGTGCCCACAAGGGTGGGATTTCAATGCCCCTTTTCAAATTTAACATTCGACATTAAGGTCCCCTCTACTCTTAAAGACCAACCCGCTATATACGGCGGAAAATTCCAAAAAGAGACTTACGGCGATTTCCAAAAGGAAATGGATATGTTTAATATGGCTTTTTGCGAGGTTATGCTTGCGGGCGATGCCAAGGGAAGGGTATTCACTTTCCCCATTCCCACAATAAACATCACAAAGGATTTTGACTGGCACAATCCGGTGGTTGACAAGTTTATGGAAATTACATGCAAATACGGAATACCCTATTTTGCAAACTATATCAACAGTGATTTGAACCCCGAAGACGCGGTATCCATGTGTTGCAGACTTCGTCTTGATGTCAGAGAACTCAGAAAAAGGTGCTGCGGACTTTTTGGCAGCAACCCGATGACAGGCTCAATTGGAGTTGTCACAATAAACCTGCCCAGAATTGGCTATCTTTCAGAAAATGAGGCTGAATTTTTTGCCAAACTTAAACATCTGGCATTGCTTGCAAAGAATTCTATGGAAATCAAAAGAAAAATTGTTGAAGAGCAAACCAGCAAAGGATTGTATCCTTATTCGGCCTTTTATCTTAAGGATATCAAAAAGAAAACGGGAAATTACTGGACAAACCATTTCAACACTATCGGCATAGTGGGCATGAACGAAGCTCTTCTTAACTTTATTGGAAAAGATATAGGCTCGCCGGAAGGACTGCAGTTTGCCATAAAGGTCCTCAATTACCTTAGAGAGCTTATGGTGGAATTCCAGACCGAAACAGGACTCAGCTATAATCTTGAGGCGTCGCCTGCCGAGGGAACGAGTTATCGTCTTGCAAAACTTGACAGAAAGTTATATGGCGAGGGCATTATCACAAGCGGAGAGAAGGTTCCCTATTATACAAATTCGGCTCAACTTCCCGCAAACTATACCGATGATATTATGGAATGCGTAAGGCTTCAGGATGAGATACAATCACTATATACAGGCGGAACCGTTCAGCATCTTTATCTTGGCGAAAAAATAAATGATATAGACATCTGCAAGAAACTCATCAAGAAGATATTCTCCACATCAAAAATGCCCTATATCTCAATCACCCCCACATTTTCTATTTGTAATGACCATGGCTACATTAGCGGCGAGCACTACACTTGTCCTGATTGTGGAGCAAGAACAGAAGTCTATTCCAGAGTCACCGGATACTTAAGACCCGTTCAAAATTATAATGAAGGAAAGAAAGAAGAGTTTACGGAAAGAAAGAAGTTTGTCATACAGAAAGGCCAAGTATCCGATGTAAGCTATTAGGAAAGATATTTATTAAAAAACAAGCTATGGATACCTGAACAATGTTTTTCAGGTATCCATATGTATTTATAGAACATGATACGGAGAGAGAGAAACTATGAAAATAACAGGTTTTAAGGCAAATTCATTTGTGGACTACCCAAACAATATAGCTGCTGTTGTCTTTTTAGGCAGATGCAATTTTGACTGTTGGTTTTGCCATAACAGATGGATGTTGAATATGGGAAAACTATATGAAGAAGACATTATATTAAAAAAGATTAAAGAAAATTCATTTCTTTTGGACGCAGTTGTGATAACGGGCGGAGAACCCACAATGGAAGACACAAAAGAGCTTATAAGCTTTATCAAAAAAATTAAGGATATGAATCTCAAAGTCAAATTGGATACCAACGGAACAAATCCTGAAAAACTGGAGCAGCTTTTGCCCTATGTCGATTATGTGGCAATGGATATCAAATCGCCCCTTTCCAAATACCGAGAAATAACCTGTATTGATGACGATGAGCTTTTGGCGCTTAAAAAGTGCATAAATATTCTTATGAACAGTGGCAAGGAATACGAGTTTAGAACAACATTTATTCCTACTTTAGAAACCGAGGACATTCTTGAGATTGCAAATACAATAAAGGGATGCAAGCGTTACTATCTCCAACAGTACATTCCCGTTGAAGGAAAAGAGGACATAGAGCCCCACCCTCCGAAATATATCAAAAAAACCTGCGCTATGGTTGAAAAAATACTTCCGTGTGAGATAAGGGGATTATAAAAATATTTGACTAAATCCATATATCAAGTATAATTAACTTATGAATATATTAGTAATAAACGGGCCCAACCTCAATATGTTGGGAAAAAGACAGCCTGATATCTACGGCGATGAGACTTTGCAGGACATAAATGATTTTCTTACAAAGAGTTTCAGCAAGGTGTCTTTTGAATTTTTCCAAAGCAACCATGAAGGAAAAATCATAGATAAAATACAATCGGCAAAAGCAAATGCGGCTGTCATAAACGCCGCCGCCTATACGCATTATTCCATAGCCATAAGAGACGCAATATTATCAAGAAACGATTTGCCTTTTGTGGAAGTTCATCTTTCAAACCCCAAAGAAAGGGAGAGTTTTCGAAAGATTTCTCTTATTGAGGATGTTTGCAAGAAAACATTCAGCGGACAAAAGAAACTTAGCTACTTTGCGGCGGTTGAATATCTTATAGAAACTATTTTTACGGGGGAGAAATAAGTGACAAAATTTGATATAGAACTAGTGGGAAAAGTTGGTTCAATGGCGCTTATAAACAAGCTACATGACGATATTGACTATAACATCATAGCCCGTATCAGCCGTTATCTCAAGCCCGGATATATCTGGGTGACTTCGGGCGCTGCGGAAATTGGAAGATTGGATTACATGAAAAGAACATCCACTGAATTGACCGGCGAAGAAGGCGCCAATAAAACCGACTATTCGGCGCAAGGGCAATCCATTCTTATGCAAAATTATAGACAGTTTATGGACCCCCAATACAGCTTAAGACAATTTTTAGTAGAGCATCACCACTTTAATGACGGGGAAAAGTGCCTCTACCTTAAGAAAGCTCTTTTGAGATGTCCCCTTCAAGGAGCAATCCCCATAGTCAACTATAACGACCCAGTGAATGACGAGGAAATCAGAAAGTTTGAGATACAATCCCTCAAAAGCTCGCATAATAAGGTTGTGGAATGCATAGACAATGACGAGACCGCAAGCCAAATAGCCTGTCTTGTCAAACCAAAATATTTGCTTATATTAACGGGCGTCAACGGAATATTCACAGATATCAACAAAAAGAATACGCTTGTTGAGGAAATCTCAGGCTCCAGTACAGACGAAGTTATCGCCAACATAGAGTATTATCAAAACTTCTGCGACGGAAAAAGCCGTAAGGGTTCAAACGGCGCCAGAGCCAAACTGGAATACATCAAGGACCCCATAAGACAAGGCACAACAGCCATTATCGCAAACAGCAAATATCGTATTATTGATATCCTGAGCGGTCAGTCCCCCAGAACTATTATTCATGTAAGATAGTTTTTTTTCTTAATCAAGAGAAGATCTATAACAAAAATTATCTTTTTAATAAAAAAAGAAATAGGTTTTATTTTCGTAATTTTTTTTGCTATTTGTAAAATCTCAAAATAT
>CAZVHD010000002.1:17004-20898 GCA_964626765.1 uncultured Christensenella sp. | reverse complement strand
GTTACATTCACATCAAAGCCTTCAACCTCGGGCTCGTCATCCATAGTAAACCAGGCGTATGTTGATGTTGCCGCCAAAGACAATGCAACTACCATCACTATTGCTGATACTATCAATTTTTTTGTTACTTTTTTCATTGTTATCTCCTCCATTTAATTTTTTATATATTTTTTAATAACTTGCTTTGAAGTTCATCTCCATTCTTACTATGCCGCCCTTTATGTCATCAGTGCATTCATGGTCCCATCCCTCAAGCCACATTACCACCGTATATTTATTCACGGCTTCCGGCGCAAAATCGGTTTCGGTCTCTCTCATAATCGTTGTCAAGGACAGAAAAGGTATTGTCATATAAGGTTCATTAATATCTGTTCCCACATGGTCTTCGGGTTCGCCGGCTTCTTCAAGGGGGTACTCTTTTGCTTTAGCGTAAATTTTCCTCTCTCCGTTTCTTATTATCATAATTCTCACTGCGGACTCCGCGCCTTTTGTACTCTTATTGAGTTGAAGCTCTATGTCGTAGTCCAAAATTATGGATGAAACATTTTTCACATAGAACGAATATGCAAAATATCTTCTTTTTTCATATTCATTTTTTGCTCCGTCGCCTTGTTCTATGTTCTGAGGTATATCTTGTAAGGTTGCATGGGTTTGTTCTCTTATCCCCGGCGCCGACAATCTGGTGGTTGGTTTTGCAAAGTCGGCTGTTTCTGATAGTGACATTGATTGTCTTACATTTGTTTCTATTCCGATAACAAAGTTTCCGACATTCTGACCGTATACAGTTATTAGAACCACGAGAACTGATATTATCAGTAGTCCCGCAATAATCATATTTATTATCTTTTTTCTTTTCTGTATACCATAGTATCTCTTAATGTTCTTTGCCAAATCATATCACTCCCAAAAAAACCAAAAAAAATGCCATCCTCCCTCTTAACATTAGGGTGAATGGCAACTGGCTGTCTCCTAAGAGACCCTTTAGTTTTGTGTCACTACCTCGCAGTAGCTTTACCTTTTATTCAATTTTATATATCTTATCACGATAATTTTCATATGTCAACAGTTTTTTCATTTTTTTATGAAGAAACATTGTGTTTTTATTGCCAAGGCGTTAAGATGACTGCATTCATAAGCTCTTTAGGATTTCCGGGTTTTGCAAAATAGTATCCCTGACCCAGTTTGATTCCCAGTTTTTTTATATAGTCCAAAGCTTCAACAGTTTCTATTCCTTCGGCAATAAGTTGTATATTCTTTTCTTTAGAGTAATTTATGAGCATCTTTATGATTTCCAATGCCATATCGTTTTCTTGGGTTTTCTGAATGAAGTTACGGTTCAGCTTTATCATATCTATGCTAATATTATTTAATCTGTTCAAGGAAGAAAACTCCAGGCCATAATTATCTATTGCTATCTTAAATCCCATATTTCTCAATTTATCAAGGTTATTTTTGACCTCATCAACCATATCGAACATGGCAAAGTCCACTATTTCTAAATATATGTCCTGAGTATCAGTCTTATGCCTTTTAAGAATTCTTCTGATTTCTTCCGGAAGAGCAGGATTCATAAGCTGTTTTGGCGAAAAATTCATACTCAATATTAGTTTTCTGTCAGGATACTGCGCTTTCCATTGATTAATTTGTTTGATGAGCTGTTCCATCGCCCAAAATCCAACCCAATTTATATCGCCTGTATGCTCCATTATATTCAAAAATTTGCTAGGAGGAAGCACTCCTTTAATTTTATGATTCCATCTCAGAAGAGATTCTGCTCCGAAAACTTCTAGATTTTCTAAATTGACCATAGGTTGATAATAAAGCATAAATTCCTTATTTTCTATAGCGTTCTTAATCTCAATATAACTCTTATATTCCTTGGATTCCTTGATTGATATATTTTTATCATATATTGCAAACTGATTTACGCCCCTTCTCTTTGCGGCAACTAGCGCCAAAAGAAGATTTTGTTTAAGCTCATCAAGCGTTTTTCCGCTTTCTGGATAAGACGCCACTCCAATGTTAATATCAAAATCCAGTTTTAATGCTCCCGCAACCAAAATACTTCTTTGAGCCTGGTTCAGTATCATAGAGCATATCTGATTGAGATTTTTCAATGTAAGTTTCCCCTTCATATAAAGAAGAAGGGTTTCTCTTGTCTGTTTATTTACCTTGATATTATCGCTTACTGATTTGATATTTGATATCATCGCATCCAACGCGTTATCGTACTGGTGCTCGCCAAAACTTCTGACAAGGCCCTTATAATCTATTATATCAAGTCTAAAAAGTGTAAAAACAGCCTTTTTATTAAGTTGAATCTTTCTTTTAATAAATTCCTCAAAAGCCTCTGTGTCCTCAACTATCTTTTCGCCCTTTTCCTCAGACCACCTATTTCTTTCTTTCATTATTGATCTGAAAAGCAAAAACACCAAAGCTATTGCAACAAGTATTATGAGCACAATAAAAAATATCATTGTACCCTCGTCTAAATTCAAATTTCCATTTGACAGCATAGCTTTCATAATCTTAGTTACTTATCCTTATTATATTTATTATAGATATCCACAGCTTCTTCTCGTGGAACAGCCTTGCTGATGTAGTACCCTTGTATTATATCACAGTTTAACTCTTTAAGCACCTCAATTTGTTCTTTTGTCTCGACCCCTTCTGCAATACATGTTAAACCCATTTTGTTAGCAAGGTTTATGATTGCTTCTGTGATAACCTTTGAATTATAGTTTGATTTTATATCATCAACGAACTGCTTGTCAATCTTAATAACCTTAATGGGAAGCTTTTTCAGATAAAGCATTGACGAATACTCCACCCCAAAATCGTCAAGATGAACATAAACACCCTCTTCTTTCAACAATTCAAGTTTACTTATAACTGTTTCATATGAAGAGATGAGAAAAGACTCGGTTATCTCAACGCCTACGCTTCCAGGCTTCAAACCGCTTTTTCTATAATAGCTCAAAAAGTTTTCAGCAAATCCCTCTTGCATAATTTGCACAGGAGAAAGATTAAGGGAGATTGTGACTTTTTTGTCTTGCATTTCTTTAGCAAATTCCATTGCTCTTTGATAAACGAAATTTCCCAATTCAATAATACTTCCGTTTCTTTCTGAAAGTTCTATGAATTCGCCTATTGATATATTTATTTTCTTTTTAAGCCTTATCAAGGCCTCATATCCTGTAATCTTATTCGTCTTTAGGGAATACTGAGGTTGAAAATGCAATTTAAGCATATCGCTTTTAATTAAATCTATTATTGCCTCTTTTTTTTCATATAAGTATAACTCATTTTTCATAAGAGCGTCATAAAACATACCTGTGCTTCTATTGTGCGCTTTTCTTATAGTAAAATAAATCTGTTTTGCCTGTTTAATTGGTTGAGATAAATCTATGCGTTCAATGGGATAAAATGTTTGAGAAAAACCAATTTTATAATTGAGCTTTATGCTATTTTGGTCTATGTTAAAAGGAGCTTCCAAAAGAGCAAGATATCTGCTTCTGTTTTGCGTTAAAAGATTTGTATGTTCTTTGTCGTGGGTGAAAATTATAAATTTATTGTCTCCACTATGGTAAACCATATCTTTGAATATCTCGTTTATTCTCTTGGAAAACGCTTTTAATAATCTTCTGTGAAACTTGTCACCAAACATAATCTTATACTTTTCCGTTCCCCTTATTTCCAAAAGGGCCACACAGCTGAGATTATTTGGCTCATTCTTTCTCAACTTTTCATAATTCTCCCTCAATTGCGTGGTATTGGGAAGCCCCGAGAGATTATTGCAATTTGCATCTCTTTTTGCTCTTATATAATCTCTCACAGTATCCGTAACATCCGAACCTATCATCCTGAATCCGGAAAAAGCTCTTGCCGTCATAA
>CAZVHD010000002.1:0-16994 GCA_964626765.1 uncultured Christensenella sp. | reverse complement strand
TGTAAATATTTATCCACCTGTTATATATGTCTTGTTTTTCATTTTCATCAACAGTATAGGATACAATTTCACCTAGCTTAAACTCTTGTCGGAACTTTTTGTTTTTATAAATAATTTTACCAAATTTGTCAACAAATACGCTATATTTTCCTCGAGTAAATTTTCCGATAAGGTTCTTATTGTTATTTACAGAATAAATTACGGCAATAAGAAAAGCCCCTAAAAAGCTAACCGCCCCAAGGCCTATGATAAAAAATAGATGTCTCATTCTGTCTTCTTTTATTAAAGCGCGCATATTTTCGACATCGCAGTATCCCATAGCATAAAAACCTTCAATTCCTGCATCTTGAGATATAATATAATTCTCCTTATCATGAAAATCAGCAAATGAACTGCTGCCGTCCTCTACCGAACCAAAATTGTCATAAGAAAACAGTCTGTAAATATTGGTCTCTTCAATATCTAGCAAACTAAATATTATCAAACCGTCTTCGTTTATAAGCATAATGTTATCTAAATCATAAAAATTAAACTGTGACACAAATTTATCATATTCAATAAGCAGCAAATCATATCCCGTTCCACTCTCTTCAGAAAATACTATATAATCATTATCCACATCCGTAGTAGTAGCGATGCTTCTTGATGAAAAAGCAATCCTATCATAAAAAGCTTTTGAAATGCTTTGTTGTGTTTGCACCGTTTTAGTGGTAAGCATCATTTCATATCCGTCCTGATTTTCCTCTGCTTTACCAAAGGCGTAGTAATTTCCAAGGGCGTTTTGACTGTTTATGTTTTCCAAATCCTCAAAAGTATTTTCTAAAGCGGAATGAATCTCGGTAGCTGATTTTTGTAAAGATATATTATGAAGATTGGAGTACTTTTCTTTTATATTTATATCAGTATATATATAATAAATAGCCGAGATTGTACTTACGGCGATTAAAACTGTAATAAATATAGAAGATAGCTTAAAAATGTGCTTTTTCAATGTCTTCATCCTTATTAATTAATAAAAACAGTGTAGCACAAAAACAATAAAATGAAAAGTTAAAAATTTTTCTAAAGAAAGATGAATTAAGATAACCTATTAAGCTATATTGTGATAAAGTTCATATGTATTCTTACCCTTATTTTTGGCTTGGTAAAGAGCCTTGTCCGCATTTATATAAAGCTTATCATAATCCGAACCCTCTTTATTATAAAAAGCTATGCCTATACTTACGGTTACCACAAGACCTTCTAATTTTTTGTTTTGGATATTTCTAATTGTCTGCAATATTTCCATTGCCTTTTTTTCAGCGTGGTTTTCATCATATAAATCTTTGATAAAGACAACAAATTCATCTCCGCCTATTCTTCCAATTATGTCGGATGAACGGAATATGCTCTTTATGCCCTCGGATATTTCTGTCAACACATTATCGCCTTGCATGTGCCCTAATTTATCATTTATATTTTTGAAATTATCAATATCAATAAGTAAAAATGCCGAAAGGGATTTCTCATTTGATTCTATAGATTCATTTATTAATGCTTTTGTTGTGAGCTTATTATACATACCCGTCATTAAATCTCTTTTTGTTTTTTCTATCAGATTAAATTTTTCCCTTCTGGAGCGGTCAACATCAATGATTTTTCCAACAAGCCTTGAGGGTTTATTGTCTTGTCCCATAATCGTGGTTATCCTCAACTTGCACCAGATATATTTTCCGTCCGCTTTTTTTAGCCTTATCTCCGTTTCATTATAGTCTTTTTCACATACGGAAAGATTCATAAATTTTGGTAAATCATCTTTATAGATAATATTATGCTTTTTTATATAATCAAAGAGATTTCCTTTTATCGTATATCCAAATTTTCTTTCAAAATGAGAGTTAAGAAAAATACTCTCATCATTAGGGTTGTAATCAAATATTATGCTCTCTGACTGTTCTGCTACTATCTTATACCTCATATTATCTAAATCTCTTTGCTGTTGGACCTGTTTGAAAGAAGAAGGTTCTAAAAGCAAAATATTAGCGGTTCTTATTCCTTTGGAATTAATATAAAGCCTAAACATGTTAATAACGCCCTTTGATTTTTGACCTTTGCATTTAATTGTATAATAGGCCTGAGATTTGCTTTGCTGACGAGTCTGATTGTTTAGAACATGTAAAAAATTTTCTCTATAATTTTCTTCAATCATTTGTAAGAGACTATTATTAAAAATATCCTCTATCTCTTTTTTGTTATATCCGGTTAACTTTAAGAAATTATTATCTAAATTGATAATGGTCAAATTATTGTCCAATAATATAGATAAATATCCTCCTGCTATGGTCTCCCTTATAAGGTTATACATTTCTTCTCTTTTCACTACGCTTAAGTTATTCTTATATAATTTTATAAAGAAAAAGGTTCTGATAAAGAAAAGAAATATCAAAAATACGCTAAACGCTATGCTTAAAATATAAAAATCTTTATTATTTAATAAAATAAAAATTAAAAAAAGAGCTATTACCATAAAAAACAATATAGCCTCAATAATTAAATACCGCTTATTGTCCGCTCCCATTTATCCTCCGCTTAAATAATTATAAAGCACATATCCATGCAATTTACATATGAAAATGTCAAAAAAAGTCTATATTTATCAGTAAGCCTATTGAATTCTATCACCAAGGCTATAAAATGTCAATTTTTTTATTAATTAATTATAAAAAAGAAATTTGTTTGTCAATTGTTAATTTTGTAACACATTTATATGACCAAACAAAAATATTATATGTTTGATAATTTTTATGATTTTAAGCAAAAAGATAAAAAGAATCGCAAGAGAATAACACTATGGATATTCGGCTATCCTTGTCAATTGTCGTAATAATTATTATAAATTTTAAGCTTATTGATTAATTTCATTAAGCCAAAAGCCAATGTTTTGGCAAAAATATGGCTTTTGGCAAATGTTTTTATTAAATATCTTTTATTTCGTTCAACAGTTTTTTTAGGTTTGCAATCTCATTTTCAGTAAAAGTGGTTCCCTTGCCCATTCTTTCATGCGTTTCATTCCAGTCTCTTATGTCATATTTGGGCTCCCCATCATTCCAGCTTACGAGGTTAAGCTCTTTCTTCCAGCCTCTGTCTCCATCAGAAATAACTCCAAGTTGTTTTTTAATATCAAATTTAATCTCCACTGTTATGTCCTCCTAATTAAATTTATGTAAATAAATTACAATTTATTTGGATTATACCATATAAATAATTATAATACAATAGAATAATATAAAAATATATTAGATTTATATATTTTATAAGTATTTAAATAATAAGGAACTGCGCTATTGTAATTATATCTCATTTCTTATATAATATTAATACTTTGACTTTATAAGAGAGGTTATTATGGGTTTATATAAAATGATATTAAAAAAGATAGTCCCTATTCCAAAAATTATTGACCAAGCTTCCTTTGCTTTTGTCGGAGCGCACCCCGACGACATAGAGGTAGGCTGTGGCGCAACAGTGTCAAAACTTGCAAAAATGGGAAAGCGCATTTGTTTTATTATTGCAACTGATGGCAGATATGGTTCAAACGACATTAATATGGACAAAGAAAAAATTATTGAAACAAGAAAAAAAGAGGCGATAGCTTCAGCCAAAATTTTGGGCGTGGACGATGTGAGGTTTCTAGGATTTTCAGACTGCGGTGATTATACAGTTGAAGAAATGAGCAAAAAAATATCTGTGGAACTTGCAAATTTCAAACCGGACATAATTTTCACCGCCGACAATCACCTTAAATCCGAGGTTCATCCTGACCACATAAAATCAGGAAGAGCAACGGAAATAGCCATGATTAGATGCGCTTTTCCGCTTATGATGAGAGATCTTGGCATAAATGAGGTTGCAAGACCCAAAGGCATCGCGTACTATTATACAGACAAACCCAATACTTACATTAATATCTCTAAAACATATAACGATAAAATAACCGCCCTTAAAGAGCATAAAAGTCAATTTTTAATTGATGAAAAAGCTGCACAAGATTTCAAAATGATGCAGTTATATTTCAAATTTTCCGCAATGAAGCTAGGCCTTAAAAGGTTTTATAAATACGCCGAAAGTTATAGAGTTCTTGGAGTTGTCCATACCCATTGCGCTCCTGAAGGAGCCACGCTATAAAAGAAGCGGCAGGTTATTTTTGCCGCTTCTTAAGATTTGTTTTTTTTAAGGCTTTATCTTCTTTGGTTTGACGAAGACAGAGCCTTTTTTCGTTTGCTTCTAATAACAAATATTATTATCAAAATAACTAATATAATAAGAGCCACCGCAAGCCAGAAATTTTGAAGTATTATTGATAAGAGTATAGTTAACGCTGATAATACAATGGAAATAAAGAATGCCGCCACCGCAAAAATAAATCCTGATATCCTTGAAAAGAATGGAATGACACTCAAAAACTTTGTTACGGGACCTGTCATTGCCAAAAGACCCGCAAACATCATAAACCAGCCCACTAGCCTTAATATCCAGGTTGTCGTCTTATGCTCGCTCTCAAGAATTAACACAGCCTCGGCTTTTGAGTCAGCCTCGGCAAAAAACCGAAAAAGCTTGTTGTTTTTAGGAGTAATATAGGCCAATATATCATTTCCATCAACAGCTCCCAAAAGCATGCCAGTATCCTCCGAAGTCAAAACCTTATAAGATATTCTGATATCACCCAAAGAGGGAGAGGTCGGAGCGGGAGGCTCAGAAAATGAGTTATAGAGATATTTTTCCATTACAACCGGGTTGTCTAAGTCGTCGGTTTCTGTATTGTCCTGAGTAAGATTAAGGGTTTTGCTACCTGAAAAACTCACATTTTCTCCTACGCTATAATCACCCATATTAAGGTCAGACGCCTTTTGATAATTATCCGAAGGTTTTTGTTCTATCCATGTGTTATAACCCTCGGGTATATCAGTTGGCACTTCATTGTCATCACCCCTGAATGTAGTTGATTTATTAGGAGATTTGGTCCATTTCTTTTCATATGTGTAAGTAGTTACTGTTGTAGTACTTCCACCCAAGTTATCCTCCGACTCCTTATGCTCTTTTTCCACATACGCATACATTTCCACCGCTCTTGTAATAAAAATATAATTGTCATTTGTCAAGTAGTCGTCGCTTACATAATTTGATGTATCAAGATTACCTTTTATAAAGACCAAAGAACCGCTTTCAAGATTATTTTCCTGTTGAGTTATAACTTCAGCGTTCATTGCAATCTTACTCAAGTCCTCTCTGCCTTCATTTATGTAAAGAACTACAAAAGACCCTAAAAACAAAACTATTCCTAAAATAGCTCCTATAACTGAGCTTATCAGTTTACTACCATAACTTTGCCTTGTAACTCTCATGAAGATTTCCTGCCTTTTTATAAATTTTTTTTATTATATCATATAATAAAATATATTTATACCAATTTATGCTATAAACAAAAAAAGGTTTGTTAATTTTTAGAATATGTAATACAATAAAAATAAAAAAAGGGTTATATGAAAAAAGAAAACATTAAGTCATCAAAAGAATCCAGAACCGAACACACGCAAATAGTATTTTCTGAATATATCAACGGGGTGGGCCGACTTTTTGGCGGAAAACTTGTTGAATGGATGGATATTGTTGCCGCTGTCGTTGCAAGAAGACATTCTGAATGTGAAGTTACCACTGTGTCCATAGACAAAATGGACTTTGCCCTTCCTGCAAAACTCAATGATACCATATTGATTATTGGCGAGATTGTCTCAGTAGGAAACACTTCCATGAATATTAAAATCACTGCCTATGTGGAAAAGCTTGGCGGTGATAGAGTTACTATATCCACCGCTAATTTTATTATGGTTGCGCTTGGAAAGGAAGATATACCATGCAAAGTTCCTAGATTGGCCATTTCATAGAATATTTTGTTTAGATATCCAAAAAACTCTTTTTGTCATATCAATAACTCTTTTACAACCTCTTTAGAACAAATCTAAAAAGTTCTTATGATTCATAGGTTCTTATGATGCCTTCGGCAACAGCTACTTTGCTTATTCTCATATCCATAGCCTGTTTTTCAATAAATCTATGAGCATCCGCTTCGGTCATAGAAAGATATTGTATAAGGATTCCCTTTGCTCTTCCCACAGTTTTTAAATCATCCAGTTTCTTTTGCAAAAGCTGATTTTGATTTTTCACTCCTAAAAGTCTTTTATAGGTGGCAAGCCCCATCTTAACAGCCTGAAATAACATATGTTTTTGAATGGGTTTATGTAAGACAATGACGCCTTGGTTTTCAACTTTATAAGATATGTTCTCTGCCATTTCTGACTTTACGAGCATAACCACTGCGGAATTGGTTGCAGTTGAGGCGTGTATTGCAAAATTGACGCCGAATTCATCGGGCAAAGGAGTGTTTATGACAATGAGGTCATAAGCGTGGTCCACAAGCATTCTTCTTGCTTCTGTGGCGCTTTGCATTATACATGTTTGAGATAAGCCGCATAACTTCAATAAAGAGCATAGATTATCCATGCCTTTACTGGAGCCGGATACAATTAAAGCTTTACTCATTGTGACTTACCTCACCTCCTTATTGTTTTCATCCTTTAATATTTATAAAAATAGTTGTCTATTTCATATCTATATTTATCTTCAACGCAAATTACGTCTTTCCATTCCTTTTCCTTTTTGAGAATATACCTTTTTAATGTGTCAGCTGGAATAACTTCTTTTATAAAATCACTTTTCTTAGCGAACTCTAATGCATCGCCCAAATTTTCAGGGAGTTGTTTATATTTTTTGAGCTTCTCAGAAGGCGCGGCGTAGAGATTAAATTTGACGGCTTTTCTTAGATCTAATTTATGGTTTATGCCATCCATGCCTGCATGTATCAAAAGCGCAAAAGTAAGATATGGTGAGCAGACGGGGTCGGGACTTCTCAATTCCATTCTTTTTAAGCTACCCTTTGCCGAAGGTATTCTTATAAGCTGGGAACGGTTTCCCTCCGACCATGATATATATTTTGGAGCGGATTTCTCGCCCATTCTCTCATATGAATTAGTTATAGGATTTGCAAAAAGGCATATGTCCTCTATTCTGGAAAGAACGCCTTCCACAAAACTTGCCGAAGGACCTTTATTTAATTCATTACTCAAATTAAATATATTTTTATTATCCTTATAAATTGACATATTTATATGCAAACCGCTTCCGCTAGCGTTTAACATGGGCTTAGGCAGAAAGCTGGCGTGAAGACCATTTCTTGCAGCTATATTTTTAACAACAGATTTGAAGGTGAGAAAATTGTCGGCTGCTTTTAGGGCGTCATCATATCTGAAGTCTATCTCGTGCTGACCGGGACCCTGCTCATGGTGTGACATTTCGGGGTGTATTCCCATATCCTCAAGCGCAAAACAAATCTCTCGTCGCACATTCTCTCCTCTGTCAAGAGGCGCTATATCACAATATCCGCATTTGTCATGGGGCTTAATGGTGGGATTTCCCTTTTCGTCCAGTTCAAAAAGATAAAATTCGCATTCAGTCCCGAACTTTATAGAGTATCCTTGTTGCGCGGCTTTGCTTATAGCTTGCCTCAAAACATTTCTTCCGTCCCCCTCAAAAGGTGAACCGTCTGGCATTTTTATATCACAAAAAAACCTGACAACGCTTCCTTCCATAGGCCGCCAAGGCAAAATTGACATTGTCGTGGGGTCAGGCACAAGAAAAAGGTCTGAGTCCTCAATGTTCATAAAACCCTGAATGGCGGATGCGTCAAATGGAATGCCTATATCAAAGGCTTTTGTAAGCTCTCCTGCCATAATAGATATGTTTTTAAGTTCTCCAAAAATATCGCAAAAAGCAAGTTTGATAAACTTTACATCATTTTCTTTTACAAATTTTATCGCATCAGCAATAGAAAAATTATTCATTTTGTCCTCCAAAATAAATTCTATTTATATTATAATATACCTTAAGCTAAAAAAAGTAAATGTTTTAGGAGCTAATTATAAGTATATAATTGTTTATAGGGATTTTTTGTATTAGGGATGATTATTTGATATTTGTCATCAATAATTTTTTTATCCACCCCCAGAAGTTCGCAGTATTCCTCTAAATAAGGCTTTATTTTTTTCATATCTTCTTCGTCTGCCTCTCTGGTTATTAACATGGGATTGTTCAACTCCAGATTTTTTTCTGTTCTTATAAACATCATCCCCCCGTGCATTCCCGTAGCGCAAAACGGACCGAATGGATATTCCTTTTTTTCTTCAAGATTAAGCGCTGCGATATATCCTCCCGCTTGATATTCCCCAAGAAAGCTACCCGCCTGACCTCCGATAATTAATACCGGTCTTTTATTTTTATAGGCTTTCATATGTATACCGGCTCTGTAACCTGCGTCGCCTTTAATATATATCTTTCCGCCTCTTGCGCCATAGCCGGTTGCATCTCCTGAAGACCCTTCCACTACGATAGACCCGTCATTCATAGTATCGCCAATAGCATCTTGAGCGTTACCTTTTATTCTTATATTTGTTTTCTCCAGATAAGCCCCTGAGGCATTTCCTGCGGTGCCAATAATAGTTATATTCTTTCCCAGAACACCGGTGCCAATATACCTTTGCCCTAGACAGTTTGTTATAACTATGTCCTTATCTTTACATTCTTTAATCATCTTGTTGAGGTCTTTATAATAAATACCTTTTGCATCAATAACCATAACCATTCTCCAATTTCTTTTTTAATAAAGTCTTGTTCAGCGCAATAAGCTGAGGTTTATCCACAATAAGTTTGAAATCAATTTCTGTCAGCGGTATTTTTTCTCTTATTATAGATGTGTATATACCCGCTCTTCCACAATCTCCTATCATAATAAATCCTTTCAGATAGTTGTCTTCAAAAAACAGTCTTTTATAAAGCTGAGGTGTCTTTCTCGATACGGACTGCCCCACATATAAACCTGCTGAAAGAATATGACAGCCAAAAAACCCGACTGCATTCATAGGCATACCTGAAGAGTATTCCTCTTCAAGCCCTGCCATATTTTTTCCTGCTGTTTCCCCCTGCAAATATGCATTGGGCAAAAGAGCCAAAACCCTTTTTTCTTTTAACAGCATGTCATATCCTTCCGAGCAGTCCCCCGCAGAATAAATATTTATGTCGCTTGTTCGCAGTTGATTATCAACAAGAATACCTCTATTAACCTCAATTTCGGCATCTTTTGCAATCTTGACATTGGGAGATACTCCAACTGCCATAACAAGAATATCAAAACTTTCATTTTTGCCATCAGCAAATAAAGCGGTATTTTTATCAAACCCTGTTATCTCCGCCGATAATTTGAACTTGATACCTTTCTTCTCCAGATGTTCTTTTACAATCTTTGAGCCTTCCTCGTCAAGAACACTTGACAAAACTTTGTGACTTTTATCTACAACATAAATTTCCTTAACTTTATCATAAATGCCTTCTGCGCATTTCAAACCTATGAGCCCCGCTCCAATTATAAGAACCTTTTTGTCCTTTGCAAGAGCCTTTTCTAGTTTCAAAGCGTCATCCATAGTGTAAAATGTAAAAACTTTTTCAACACTATTTAATCCCCTAAACGGCGGGACAAAAGGTCTTGAGCCAGTGGCTATCATCAATTTATCATATTGGATTTGTTGATTTTTACTTGTATACACCACTTTAGTTTTTCTATCTATCTTCGTTGCCTCAACCCCTTTTAATAACTCTACATTGTTATCTTTATAAAAGCTTGTAGGTCTGTATTTTATTTTTTCTTTGTCTGTCTTTCCATTTAGATAGTAAGAAATAAGAGGTCTTGAATAAGTATGATACTTTTCCTCGGATACTATGGTTATGGGGGAACTTTTGTCTATTTGCCTAATTCCTTCTACCGTTCCTATGGCGGCGGCGGAATTTCCGATAATTACATATTTCATTTCATACCTCCTCAAAAATAATCGCCCCGTTGGGACAGCTTTTTACGCATCTGGGTTCGCCTTCCTCGTTGTCTTGGCATAGCTCACATTTGTCAACAATCCCACCCTCGCTAACAACAATAGCTCCGTATGGGCATACTAAAACACAAGTTTGGCACCCCACACATTTGTCTCTATTCAATTTGGTCACTCCGCCTTCTCTGGTCAAAGCGCCGCTTATACAGCTTTTAACGCATAAGGGATTATCACAATGGCGGCAGGAAAGAGCGAATGTGATATGCCCTTTTGATTCAATAACCAATTTAGGTTTAATTTCCTTGTCTTTAAGAGCAATCACCATATCTTTTATGCCTGAATTGGCATATGCGCAGTTGTATTCACATAGTCTGCACCCCAAACACCATTGCTCTAAAATTCTTATTTTCTTCATTTTTGCCTCCTATTCGCCCGCGTGTTTAATGCCCAAGATTTCCAGTTCCTTTTGGTTCATTCCCACACCTCGCAACATAAACCTGTTGCCTCTTAAGGCCTCTATGGAATTGATACCCATTCCACCCATCATCTCTTTTATCTCATGATCCCATGCTGTTATAAGATTGATAAGTCTTTTATAGCCAATATTAGGATTGAGTCTCTTTACTAATTCGGGTTTTTGAGTGGCAATACCCCAGTTGCACTTGCCCATCTGACAGTTTCTACAAAGATGACATCCAAGAGCCATCAAAGCGCTTGTTGCTATATAAACCGCATCGGCTCCCAAGGCAACTGCTTTTACTATATCCGCGCTGCTTCGTATACTGCCTCCGGTCACGATAGATACCTCATCCCTTATTCCTTCTTGTCTTAGTCTTTCATCTACGCTTGCAAGGGCTAATTCCATGGGTATGCCCACATTGTCTCTTATTCTTGTGGGCGCCGCCCCCGTACCGCCTCGGTATCCGTCAAGAGCTATGATATCGGCGCCGCTTCTTGCTATACCGCTTGCTATTGCCGCAACATTGTGCACGCAAGCTATTTTAACAATTATCGGCTTTTTATAATCGGTTGCTTCCTTAAGAGAAAAAACAAGTTGTCTTAAATCCTCAATGGAATAAATATCATGGTGGGGAGCGGGTGAAATAGCGTCGCTTCCCTCCGGTATCATTCTAGTTTCAGAGATATCTTTCAAAATCTTGCTTCCTGGGAGATGTCCTCCAATACCCGGCTTGGCGCCTTGCCCCATCTTTATTTCCACAGCGGCCCCGGCGTTGAGATAATCCCTATGAACTCCAAAACGTCCTGAAGCGACTTGCACAATAGTGTTTTTTCCATATTTATAAAATTCTTTATGCAAACCACCCTCTCCGGTATTGTAGTAAATACCTAAATCTCTGGACGCTCTTGCCAAACATTCATGAGCGTTATAACTTATTGAGCCATAAGACATTGCCGAAAACATTATGGGAGAAGAAAGCTCAAGGCAAGGTTTGTTTTTATAGATGATTTCACCTTTTTCATCCCTTTGAATATTAGATATTTTTTTGCCAAGAAAGGTTTTTGTTTCCATGGGTTCTCTTAATGGGTCTATGGAGGGATTGGTAACCTGAGATGCGTTTATGAGCATTCTATCAAAATATGAGGGTTGTTTTTGAGGATTTCCCATACTGGATAAGAGCACGCCTCCCGTCTGAGCCTGCATATAGATATCATTTATTTTCTCTCCCGTCCAATTGGCATTTTCTTTGAATGTATGCGGATTTTTGACAATCTTTAGCGCATTCGTAGGACAAAGGGCGACACATCTGTGACAATTCACACATTTTGTGTTGTCCTCTTCCATTTTCTTAGTCATTTCATTATAGTTATGTACTTCATTAGCGCATTGACGCTGGCACACCTGACAGCGTATACACCTATAATCATCTCTTAAAATCTCATACTCGTTTATTACATAATTCATTTAACTGTCCTCCCCAAGGCTAAATATAACCGCCTCTCCGCCTTTGGGCGAATAAAATTTTTCTAAATCAGGCTCAATAGCTCTGATGGCGCATTCTTCGCTTGCTATATAAGCTTTATCCTTTGTTTCGCCTATTACCATTGACCTGAGTTTAAGTCTATCATTCAAAGCCATAAGTTTTCCCGTAGTTCCTATTAATACTGAAAAGGGTCCTGTTATTAAAAGCGAGGCATAGTTGTTTCTAAAGTATATGAGTTTTTCTTTTGTCTTTTCATCCATTTTGTCAATAGTTGACCAAAACGGCGCCGCTATTATACTTGCAATATCATTAAAGTGCAACCTCTGTTTACGGTTAAGAAAATCTATTATGTAACAGATAACTTCTGTATCTGTTAAAAGATTGCAATTGTATCCAAAAGATTCTATGTATCGCCGATTGGCGTCATAGGAGCTTATTTCACCATTATGCACTACTGAATAATCTAAAAGATTAAAAGGATGAGCTCCACCCCACCATCCCGGGGTATTTGTTGGGTAACGCCCGTGCGCAGTCCATGAATAGCCTTCGTATCTTTCGAGCATATAGAATTCTCCTACATCCTCAGGGTACCCAACCGCTTTGAAAACTCCCATGTTTTTTCCTGAAGAAAAGATATACGCGCCCTCAATATCGCAGTTTACCTTAATTACACATTGAGCGGTATATTCTTTTTCGTCAAGTTGTTTGCTTTGCATTTTAGTCGCAAGTGGCGTTACAAAGTACCGCCAGATAAGCGGCTGATTTTTTATTTTTTCTATTTTTTTTGTGGGTATCTTTGATAAGTTTACTATATCAAAATGCTTTTGAAGATATTCCTCGGTCTTTAATTTACAGCTAATATCATCATAAAAGATATGAAAAGCATAGTAATCTTTGTACTCGGGGTATATTCCATACCCTGCAAATCCTCCGCCAAGACCATTTGACCTGTCATGCATAACCGCAATGGACTTTACTATTTCACTTCCGTTTATGTTCTTTCCTTTTTTATGGAAAATTCCTGATATGGCGCATCCGGAAGGTATTCTCACCAAGCCTTCTTTTAACATAATTTTGGGCTCCTTTTTTTTATTTACAACAAAAAAGGCGCTCGCAATTATTTAGAATTATCCCTAATTCTCAATATATTGACGAACACCTTTGTTCCTATGTATTATGCTTTTATATTACAACACCAATTTTTTAGTGTCAAATATTTTAACCTCTAATTTATAATATTCTATCAGAACAAAAAAAGTAAAATTATTTACTTACATATAAATATTTCTAAAATACTTTATTTAATCATATATTATATAGACGCCGCTGGAAAAACAAAAATTAGGTTAAAGAAAAAATTTATCATTAAATTCACTTGACAAGGTGGCAACGCATATAATATACTATCACAAACAGCAACGGCGCTGTGGGATTATAGTCCCGCAGCGCTTTTTTATTATAACGGAGGTTAAAAAATGAAAAATGTAAGCGATATTTTCGGCTCACTTGTTTTTAATGACAAGGTCATGAGGGAAAGACTTCCCCAAGACACCTACAAGGCGCTGAAAAAGACAATTTTTAACGGAGAGCCCTTGTCCGAGCACATAGCCGATACCGTTGCAAATGCAATGAAGGACTGGGCTATTGAACACGGAGCCACTCATTATACCCATTGGTTTCAGCCAATGACAGGTATTACCGCAGAAAAGCACGATAGTTTCATCTCCCCCACAAAGGACGGAAGAGTCATTATGGAATTCACCGGCAAGTCCCTCATCAAGGGCGAACCCGATGCGTCCAGTTTTCCTTCCGGAGGTTTGAGAGCGACTTTTGAAGCCAGAGGCTATACAGCATGGGACCCCACTTCTTACGCTTTTCTTAAAGAAAAATCACTTTATATCCCCACCGCCTTTTGTTCATATAGCGGAGAAGTTCTTGACAAAAAGACACCTCTTCTTAAATCCATGCAGGCAATTAACAAACAGGCGATGAGAATACTCAGGCTCTTTGGAACATCAGCAACCAATGTTAACACAACAGTGGGACCGGAGCAGGAATATTTTCTTATTGACAAAAAGATGTTCGAAAAAAGACCCGACCTTTTGTATTGCGGAAGAACTCTTCTTGGCGCAAGACCATCCAAAGGTCAGGACCTTGAAGACCATTATTTTGGAGCGATAAAACCCAAAATAGCAAGCTTTATGTCGCAACTTGATGAAAAGTTATGGGAACTTGGTGTTTTTTCAAAAACAAAACATAATGAAGTTGCGCCTTCTCAACATGAAATAGCGCCTGTGTTTACTTCATCCAATACCGCAACAGACCACAACCAGATAACAATGGAAACCTTAAAAACACTTGCGGCAAAAAACAATCTTGCTTGCCTTCTGCATGAAAAGCCATTCACCGGCGTAAATGGAAGCGGAAAGCACAACAACTGGTCAATGTCCACAAATAAAGGAAGAAACCTTCTTGAACCCGGCGACACTCCCGATAAAAACGCTCAGTTCTTATTGATACTTGCCGCAATCATAAAAGCCGTGGATCTTCATCAAGACCTTCTTCGCTTAAGCGTCGCAAGCGCTGGTAATGACCACAGATTAGGAGCAAATGAAGCTCCCCCCGCAATTATATCAATCTTTTTGGGAGATGAGCTTACCGGAATTTTAGAGGCGATTGAAACAGGCGAGAATTATTGCCAAAAAGAAAAATGTCCTTTGCAGGTAGGAGTGGACACAATACCCAATTTACCGAAAGACACAACGGACAGAAACAGAACAAGTCCTTTTGCCTTTACTGGAAATAAGTTTGAATTTAGAATGCCCGGCTCAGCCTTAAACATCGCAGGTCCAAACATTGTAATAAATACAATAGTTGCCGATATCTTAAATGAATTTGCCAACAAATTGGAAAAAGCCAAAGATTTTACAGCTGAACTGAATTCAATTATTCGTCAAACAATTAAAGACCATAAAAGAATAATCTTTAACGGAAACAACTATTCAGATGAATGGTGCGAAGAAGCCAAAAAAAGAGGACTGCTTAATTTGAAATCCACAGTTGACGCTCTTCCGGTCTTTACAAAACCCAAGAATGTTGAACTTTTCAAAAAACACAATATCTTTACAGAACAAGAAATTGTGTCCAGGCAAGAAATTCTTTATGAAAACTATTGCAAAACAATACATATTGAAGCATTAACAATGCTTGATATGGTCAAAAAAGATGTCATCCCCGCTATTATAACTTTTTCTAAAGAACTTTCTGAGCTTATTGTTAGCAAGAAATCCTTAAGCATTCCTGTGGAAAACACGCTTGAACAAACACTGCTCACCAAAATATCTTCTTTGTCTTCAACACTTATGGACAAAATAAACGTTCTAGAAAACGCAGTTATGGAAATTAACGGTGACAGAAGCTCGGCAAATGCGGCCACCCATTATCATGACAATGTATTCTTATCAATGCAAACCTTAAGAAGCATTGTAGACGAACTTGAAACATTAGTTGCGAAAAAGTACTGGCCGTATCCCTCATATGGAGATATCTTATACAGCGTAAATTAAACAATTAATAATATAAAATAAACCCACACAAAGAAGTGTATCTGTAATCTATTTCGGGTACGCTTCTTTTTTTAATAAAAAAACTTTTTAGGAGGTAAAAAATGTTATCATCAATCAACACTTTATGGGTACTATTA
Source organism: uncultured Christensenella sp. (assembly GCA_964626765.1). Taxonomy (GTDB): domain Bacteria; phylum Bacillota; class Clostridia; order Christensenellales; family DTU072; genus DTU072. The sequence continues at coordinate 1,383 of CAZVHD010000002.1, read as the reverse complement.
GGCGGGATTCTTGTATTCTTTATGCAAGCCGGCTTTGCAATGGTGGAAACCGGTCTTACTAGAGCCAAAAATGCCGGAAACATCATTATGAAAAACCTTATGGACTTTTCAGTTGGAACTTTAGTCTACTGGTTCTTAGGATTCGGGCTTATGTTTGGAGGCGACCTTTTTGGCATTATCGGCATGCCTGATTTCTTTGTCAGAGGCGACTATACCACGGCCTCAGGCGTTCCCACAATGGCGTTTCTTATATTCCAAACAGTATTTTGCGCCACAGCTTCAACCATTGTATCCGGAGCAATGGCGGAAAGAACAAAATTTGTCAGTTATTTCATTTATAGTATAGTAATAAGCGCCATAATTTATCCAATCTCCGGTCATTGGATATGGGGCGGCGGATGGCTTGCCAGCTTGGGCTTCCTTGATTTCGCAGGGTCTACCGTGGTACATATGGTTGGTGGAGTATGCGCGCTTGTCGGAGCAAAAATAGTAGGACCAAGAATAGGAAAATACGATAAGAATAAAAAAGCAAAAGCAATACCGGGCCATTCCCTAACTCTTGCGGCTTTAGGTGTATTCATACTATGGTTTGGCTGGTTCGGGTTCAATGGAGGAAGCTCACTTGAAGCCGACGGCGGTAGCGCAATAAGATCTATTAGTAAAATTCTAGTCAACACAAACATAGCGGCTGCAACCGCAGCGGTAGCGGCAATGGCTATAACTTGGATAAAATACAAAAAACCCGATGTCTCAATGGCTCTTAACGGAGCTTTGGCGGGACTTGTAGCGATAACCGCAGGATGTAACATTGTATCTCCTTTTGGCTCTTTCATAATCGGTCTTTTAGGCGGCGTAGTCGTGGTCTTTGGCATAGAGTTTATAGATAAAGTCCTCAAGATTGACGACCCGGTAGGAGCTGTTGGAGTTCACGGTCTTGCAGGCGCGGCGGGCACAATTCTTGTTGGTATATTCGCAACCGATGGCGGACTATTATATGGCGGAGGCTTTGAGCTTTTCGGCATACAGATTTTGGGTGTTCTTGCAGGTGCTTCCTTTGTTGGAGTCGCAGCATTCCTTACATTCTTTACTATCAAAAAAACAATAGGTCTTAGGGTGTCAAGAGAAGAAGAGCTTATAGGCCTTGACATAAAAGAGCATAACCTTGCGGCAAGTTACGCAGACTTTATGCCCTATCCTGTCTCAGAAAACGGCGAGAAAATATATGCAACCCAAAAGAGCAAAGAAAAAGATGTGGAAGTTGAGTATCTTCCCAAAGAAAATGAGTCAGTAAAAGATTTATTAGACAAAAAGATGTCCAAACTTGTTATTATATTTAATCAGACAAAATATCAGGATTTCATAAAAGCTATGAATGAAATCGGC
>CAZVHD010000001.1:0-24036 GCA_964626765.1 uncultured Christensenella sp. | reverse complement strand
AACCCGTGACCTCGTCCTTACCAAGGACGCGCTCTACCTACTGAGCTACAACAGCGAGTGCTGATTTTGATGGTTTTTATGTGGTTTAGACCACAGTACATTTTGGCTAGTTTTGAGCCATATTTGCCTAAGCTGTCAGTATTACCAAGGACGCGCTCTACCTACTGAGCTACAACAGCGAGTGTTGATTATGATGGTTTTTATGTGGTTTAGACCACAGTACATTTTGGCAGGTTTTAAGCCATATTTGCCTAAGCTGTCAGTATTACCAAGGACGCGCGCTTCCCTCGTCGTACGGTCGCTTTGCTTCCTATCGCTCCTCACGAGCTTTGGCTACAAATGTGCGCACAGGCACATTTGCTTAACGCGTCGCTTCATCTGAGCTACAACAGCGAGGTGGATTTAATGGTGTAGTTTAGACCACAGTACATTTGGCTTAGTTCTGCCTATTCTTAAGCTAAGCTGTCAGTATTATCAAGGACTTGCTTTTCCCTTACGGCACGGCTAAGCTTCAAGTGTAAGTTTTTAGTTTATGCACTCTATATTATAGTGAGGGGTGGGGATGTTGTCAATTGAATTTGTTAAAAATATTATAATATAGGGTTTTGAAGTGTTGTCTTGAGAATAAAAAAATCTATTAGATAATCTATGTTTACAGAATCATAAATATAATCTATAATATAGATAGATAACAACAAGGAGGTAGGGATTATGTCTTTTATGATGGATGAATTATTACACGCCCCAAAGGCATTGGAAAAAGTTATTACTACTAATTTATCGGTTGCTAAAGCAATTGGGGAGAGAGTGAAAAAAGATAATATATCTTTTATTTCAACAATAGCAAGAGGCACAAGCAATAATGCTGCCGCATATTTCAAATATATATGTCAGTTGAGAACCGGTATAATGGTATCTAAATTTGATATCTCAATTGCTACAAAACACAAGGTTGACATAAAAATGCAAAAAACGCTTTGTCTTGGAATCAGCCAGAGCGGACAAAGCACAGATACTATCAAAGCCCTGAAGGCAGCCAAAGACAGCGGAGCGGTCACCGTGGCTGTTACAAATGATAATAAATCGGAGCTTGCAAAGCTTGCCGATTATCATATATTCCTTAATTGTGGCGAGGAAAAAAGTGTGGCGGCGACAAAGACCTTTACTCTTCAAATAGCGAACTTAAACCTTTTGACAACTATGATAGCCCAAAAAGGTGGATTAGATTTTGATGAAATAGCCAAGGATATGACTATATTCTCACATTATTTTCTTGAAATAAAAGAACTTGCCGACAAGACAAAAAATATCAATAATATGATTATACTCTCTCGGGGCGAGATGTTGCCGTTAGCGGAGGAGCTTTCTCTAAAACTTATGGAAACAAGTTATAAACTATCAAAGTGCTATTCCATAGCCGAGTTTGCGCATGGTCCTTACGCTCTTGTCGAAAGGGGCACCACGGTGATTTTACTTGCGCCTGATGGAAAGTTCAAAGAAGATTTTGCAGCTATGGCGGCAAAATTGAAAAAGGATGGAGCAAAAGTTATTGTTATCACGGATGTAAAACAGATCTATAACTGCCTTTCGGACGATGGTATTTTGCTACCTAATAAAAAAGATTCACAAGTATTCTTATTTATTTTAGCAGCGCAAGTTTATGCCGCCTATATGTCAAAAGCTTGCGGCAATAATCCCGATAAGCCAAGAGGACTAAATAAAGTTACCTTAACAATATAAAGGCAAAGGAGGTAATTATGATTTTGCAAACAAAAAAACTGCTTAACAACAATACCCAAATGCCAGTTCTGGGGTTGGGAGTATTTCGCTCTGGGGAAAAAACATATCAGGCTGTTAGAGACGCTCTTGATTTTGGATACAGACATATTGATACCGCTATGATTTATGAAAATGAACAAGATGTAGGAAAAGCCATAAAAGATAGTGGCGTGCCCAGAGAGGAGATTTTTGTTACTACAAAGTTGTGGAACGACGATATGAGGGCAAAAAGAGTTGAAAAAGCATTTGAAGAAAGTTTGAAAAAGCTCAGTATGGAGTATGTGGATTTGTATCTTATTCATTGGCCGGTAAAGGATGAATTTGTAAATTCCTATAAGGTAATGGAGAAAATTTATGCAAAAGGAAAAGCAAAAGCCATAGGCGTGAGTAACTTTCAACCACATCATTTACAAACGCTTATTAAAAAGTGTGATATTGTTCCTGCGGTGAACCAAATAGAAATACATCCGTATTTGACAAACGAAGAAGTTGTGCAATTTTGCAAAAGTAAAAATATCGCTCCCGAAGCTTGGAGTCCCATAGCCAAAGGAAAAATATTGGATGACCCCAAACTCTTGAGTTTGGCAAACAAATACAACAAAACAGTAGCCCAAATTGCCATTAAGTGGCATTTGCAACGAGGCCTTATTGTTATTCCAAAGTCAGTAAATAAGTCAAGAATACTTGAAAATAGCCAAGTATTTGATTTCGAGCTTAATCCCGAGGACATGAAACTCATATCTTCTCTTAATAAGAATATTCGAATGGGGTCTCATCCTGATACCTTTGCTTTTTGAATTGATAAAAATCATCAAATTTTATAATTATAGATAGCTATGTTCAAGGCGACTATATATAGCCGCCTTGATTTTACTTTTTTTCATACTTGACATATATTCTTATTCCATAGTAATATATATCTGTATAAATATATAAAAATAATAATATTTTTACGGATAAAATATTAGAGACTATATCTCTTTAAGGAGCGGTAATGGCAAGGCATAAAAAAACAGCGAAGTGCATTATTTTTATTTTCATAATAGCGTTAGCGGTATTTACGATAGCGGGCTGTACAACTGAAAGGGTAAGAATTCTTTTTGATAGTGAAGGTGGCACTGATTTAGATCCTTTAATACTTGATCCGGACGCTGACTTTGTTGTTTTGCCAAACCCTCCCCAAAAAACAGGATATGAGTTTGCAGGATGGTATACCAATGAGGAAAAAACGACTTCTTTTAATGCAAATAATGTTCCCAGTGAGACCATAACTCTATATGCTGACTGGGTGCCCATGGATTTGGTAATAACCTTTAGGGCCAGCACCATTGACGATCCTACATATGAGTATATTTATAGAACAATCCCATATGGAAGCTCTTTACAAAACGATATGCCGCCTGTTCCAGAAAGAACTGGTTACGAAGGGGTCTGGGATTTTGATGATGTAAATATACATCACATAACCGAGTCATATATTATTGACGCTGTATATACCTCAAGACCTTTTGATATGACTTTTATAACTGATGCCGAACAAGAACCGGATATTGTATCCGAATATATGGACGAACCATATGACATACCGGATGATCCAACAAGAGAAGGTTATTATTTTGGAGGCTGGTACTCTGATTCCAACTACAACACACCTTACATATTCCCCGAAGTTATGCCTGCAAGAGATGTTACTTTATATGCGTGGTGGGTAAAAGAGACCGATATAATTGATTATTATCTTTATGAAAGAGTTGATTATGACGGAGGCACGGATAACGCTATAAGAATAATTGATATTACAAGAGCGGCAATATATTTATCAAACATGCTTATTCCCTCAGAAATAGAAGGGTTGCCAGTTAAATACATAGGATACGATACCCCTTATGAGCAAGTCATTAACGAGCAAACACAAGATGATCATATTGTTTTCAATACATCAAGTTTAGAAAACATATTTATCTCAAATACAATTGATTATATAGGTTCTATGGCTTTTGCAGAGGCTAGCGAACTTACAACAATAAGATTTGAAAATGATTCTAAGTTGAAAAAAATATCTGACGCGGCGTTTATAAACTGTTCCAGAATTGAGCAGATTTCATTGCCCTCGTCATTACAGACCATAGGAAATTATGCTTTTGCCGAAAAAGAAAGGACTGACGGTAGAGATATGATGCTATCATATGTGGGCATAAAAGATGACGCTGAGCTTACTAGCATAGGCGAGGGAGCTTTCTCAGGATGCGCAAGACTTCAACAGTTTTTTATTCCTTCAAGTCTTGTCTCAATAGATTATTTATCTTTTCAGGATGCAAGCATAAGAGAGTTTACAGTTGCTTCAGACCATGAATACTATACCGATAATGATGGTATTGTTTTTTCCCTGGATAACGAAACTTTGATTTATTTCCCCAATAGAGGCGGTATCTCAAGAGGAACTGACGATTTTGGAAACATGCTTTTTGAATATGTTGTTCCAATGACAACGAGATTTATAGGGCCGAATGCATTCAGGGGAAATTCACATCTTACAAGCGTTGCTATCACTACGATGGTTGAAAGCATTAATGATTATGCCTTTTATGATATGCCCAATCTAGAAAATTTGACTTTTACAACCGATTCTCAAATACAGACCATAGGCAACTATGCTTTTAGCGGCGCGAGAAAAGTGGAATCAATAATTTTGCCTGAAGAGACACTTCTCAGTATAGGGAATTCCGCGTTTAGTTCCATAGATGATGAACCTATGGGTCTTGAACAAATTAATTTAACCGAGGGCCTTTTTAGTATTGGAGAAAATGCATTCAAAAACTGTGTAACCTTAATGGATGTCACAATTCCCTCAACTGTTCAGACTATTGGCGACAACGCTTTTTATAATTGCAACCAATTAATAGTTGATTTTAATACCTCAAACAGCAATCTGACATCCATAGGCGACTATGCCTTCTATAAAAATTATAGTATAAGAGATATCATATTGCCTGCATCTTTGGTCACAATCGGAGATTACGCCTTTGCCGCTGAAGAGGACGATGATTTATCCATGCAGCTTACAACATTGATCTTAGATATAGACTCGCAAGGCAACAGGCATCTTGAAGAAATAGGCGAGGGGGCTTTTGCTAATTGTTCTTCTCTTTTAACTTTTTCAGTGAGTGAAAGAGTTGACTATATAGGGCCCAAAGCATTTTATAACTGCTCATCTTTGAGGGTCACATTCAGTGGCTTTAATAATGAGATTCAAAAAATTGAGCCCTATACTTTTTATAAAAACACAAATCTTGTGAACATAAATCTTCCCCTCACAATAGAAGAGATAGGTGAATATGCTTTTTATGGCTGTTCAGCGCTAAACAGAATTGAATCGGGAACCTCAACCAACCCTAGCGAAATAGAAATTATCGGCAAATCGGCCTTTGAAAACTGTACTAGACTTGAAAGTAATGATGCAGTTCAAAACAGAAGACTCTTGTTTCCAAACACTGACACAGTTGGAGAAAGAGCCTTTTATGGATGCCATATGCTTTCTACAATAAGGATTGTGGATAGTCTTACTGATGTGGGAGAGCAAGCTTTTGCAAATTGTATAGGACTAGAGGAAGTTTATTATGGCAATTCGCCCAGTTTGACAACTTTGCCCAATAATCTCTTCAAAGGATGTTCATCTTTACAGAATTTCAGATTTGCCGAATCCATAACCACGATTGAAGGCAATCCTTTTAGTGACTGCAACAATCTTGGTGGATTTACTGTTGATAGTGAAAATGAATATTTTGAGGTCGAAGACAATCAAGGTATAAATGTTTTGTATAATAAAACAGGTCAAAGAACAATTGTACTATTCCCTTCCGGAGTCTCCGCTGAGTTCCAAATTCCTGCAGATGTGGAAAAGGTTGCGCCTTACGCATTTTACACATCAAGAATAACTGGGCTTACCTTTGATGAAGGGCAGACTTTGGAAATTGGCGACTATGCCTTTGCCGACAATTCTTCTATGCTTGAGCTCATAATAAATGACAGAGTGAAAGATATCGGGAATTATGCATTTAATAATTGCAGAGACCTTGCGTCAATCACAATTGATCCAGGCGATGACAACGAAAATACGCTTACGATAGGAGAGTATGCTTTTGCGAATAATAACATAACAGATATTGTTATACCCGAGAGAGTCACCATAATTGGAAAACATGCTTTTTATGGAAGTTATAATCTTTCTGAAATAGAATTTTCTCAAACTGAAGAGGAAGCTGAACCGCTTATTATAGATGATTATGCATTTTATGAAAGCTCGCAAATAACAGAACTAGTATTTCCCAGCAGATTGATTGAAATAAACGATTTTGCCTTTTCATGGTGCGTGGGGCTTGAGGACATTGTTTTCACCCCCGGCGAACTTGAATTGACGCTGGGAAGTTATGTGTTTGATAATTGCCACTTATTGCAAGAGATTGAACTTCCCAATCGTCTTGTAGAAATGGGTTCGCATATATTCGTTAACTGTTATAATCTTGAAACGGTTGAATTTCAGTCTTTGGACTCTCAAATCTATCCTGAGGACGGAGTGGAAATGGGCGCTCATATGTTTGATGGTTCTAACGAATTGAGGACGGTTATTATACCGGCTCATTTTATAAAAATCGGGGATTATGCTTTTTATGGTTGTGAAAATATTGAAAATCTAATCTTTATAGAAGGAGACTTGAATTTGACTATTGGAAAATACGCTTTCAGCAAGAGCTCATCAATAGAAAAATTCACAATACCCGCAAGAACAACTTATATAGATAACTACGCATTTTATCAAAGCGGACTAGGAAATCCTGCCTTGAATACCACAAAAGACGGAATGGACATTATAGCCTATCAGCAAGATTTAATCTTTGAAGAAGGCGATTTTGAAGAGGGCGATAAGGAACTAATAATAGGTGAATATAGCTTTGCAGATACAAATCTGTTCTATGTTAAAATACCACAAAGAGTTACCTCAATTTTATCTTATGCTTTCAAAGACAACAAAAATCTTATGCTGTTTGAGTTTGCAGAAGGGTCTAGCTGTAACTATATAGGAGAAGGCGCTTTTGAAAATATAGGATATGCAACACTGAAAAATTCCACTCAAACTTATGATGAACTCAATGGCTATGACAGATTTGCGTATGACGATGACCTGAGAAAAATTACTCTTCCTGACAGCGTAGAAGAACTTGCTGAGTTTGTTTTTAGAAATTCCACAAGCTTGAGGGAGATAAATCTTAACGAAGGTCTTGTCACTATATCAGAAGGAGCCTTCTATGGTTGCGACGGTCTTTCGTTTATCAGCGTTCCATCAACTGTTGAGTACATAGGAAATTATGCTTTTTATGGTTGCAAAAACATGCAAAATATAGAAATATTGATTACAGACGCGTATACTTTGGGTAGCTACAGCTTTGCAGGCTGTACTAGTTTGACAAGCTTATCGCTCAATATGGTATCTATGATAGGAGACGCGCCTGCTTATGGATGCGACAGTCTTGAACATTTGAATGTGGACGACCTTAATCCCAATTATAAAACAATCAATAATGTACTTTATACAAAAGATGTCCAATACGGAGATGAGCAAGTTTACGGAGAGGATGAATTACTTGTTCTTTATCCCGCGGGGAGACAGGGTTCGACTTTTTCAATTTCCAGAAAAACAATAGAGCTTGGAAGCAAGGCTTTCAGCGGTAACAACCATCTAAAGAGCATAACAATTGATGTTGACGAGGAGGGAAGTTCTGTTCTTGTCATTGACGAAGATACTTTTGAAGATACTTCTTCACAATTGGAATTTTTTGTGGGCGGAAACATGGAATATGTATATCGTCAAAATGTCATGTGGAGACCTTACACAGAACGAATAAGAAGTTCAGCTATCTCAGTTGAAAATTTCATTATTGAGCCTCTTCCAGGCGATAGTGACAGTTGCCGTATCACAAAATATATAGGTCTTGCCGAAGCAGGGGACAATCTAGTTATTCCGTCCACCTTAAGAGGATTGAAAGTAAAGGAAATAGGCAAAAACGCATTCAGCCACAACGCTATCTTAAGAGTTGTGAGAATACCTCAAGGTGTGACAAAAATTGCAGAGCATGCCTTCTATAATAGCGTATCTTTAGAAAGGCTGATAATAAGCGATAGCGTTCAACAAATAGGAGAATATGCTTTTTATGGCTGCTCGTCGTTAACTGATGTTGAGATTGGCAACAACAGTCTATTGACAACCATTTCCAATTACGCCTTCCAAAACTGTTTGTCACTTGAAAGAATTGATTTGCCATGGCGACTGAGAACAATAGGGATTTATGCCTTTGCCGGCAATAAAGACAATCATATGTCTTTGAAAGATATCAATTTTGCCGAGGGAAGTCTTTTGGAAAGTATAGGAAGTTACTCTTTTCAATATTGCGTAGAAATGAATACCATAAATCTTCCTGATAGTGTGAAAAATCTTGGCGTAAGATTATTTAACCACTGCAAATCATTAACAAGCGTGATTGTAGAAAGAGGCGTGAATCAAACGCTCACAAAACTTCAAAATGAAAATGTTTTTGCAAACACACCGCAGGAGCTTATGATTTATGTTTATGATAATATAAGACACGAATATGTAAAAGCGCGGTATTGGCGTGATTTTTCTCAAAAAATAGGAACCATAGAAAGTTTAAGAGATATGTATTCAACACAGATTATACAAAAAGAATATTCCGCAATTAATATTAAAAAGTATCTGGGTGTGTACAATCCTGAAACTTATCAATATGATGATTTAGAAGATGAACTGGATATGCCGGAGGTATTTGATAAAAAGTCTTTAGGATACGCCGACTATTCAGAAGAAACATATACAACTTATATAAACGGTAACGAACTTAACATAGATTTCAAATCATATAACAATCTTTCCACTAGGACAATTATTGTTTATGATAGTTTGGATAGAGCTCATAGTATTGAAGTTGAGGATGTGACATTTGTTGTTGAGGGCATAAGAATACTCAAATATCTAGGGGCGGAGAATGATATTGTCGTGCCCGAAGATCTTCAAGGTCTTCCTGTACTAGAAATTGATAGTTACAGCTTTAATTACAAATTAAATAGCATAACATTGCCCGAAGGTCTTTTGGAAATAAGAGAAAATGCGTTCAGATATTCTACCTCACTACAAGCAGTGAATATTCCCTTAAGTCTTATAAAAATAGGAGAGGGAGCTTTTTATAATACTAGTTTAATGGAAATTAATTTTTCTAACAACACTACAAGCGCATTGAATTCAAGCAGGCTTTTGGAGATAGGAGATTATGCCTTTTATTCCAACACATCTCTTACTCAAGTAATTATACCGCCGCTAGTTGATAGAATTGGCGACTATGCTTTTGCCACAGAAGGCGAAGAGAGAATGCAGCTTGAGAGCATTGAATTTTTAGGCGATGAAATGTCAGAGATAGGAAGTTTTGCCTTTGCCAAAACCAATATTCAGACCATAATTCTTCCTGAAAAACTAGATATAATTAAAGATGGGGTATTCAAAGATTGTGTATACCTTGTATCAGTTTATTTCAACGATGATAGCGATACAAGCCGAATAATAAATCTTGAGAGCAATTCATCAAGGTTGTTTGATAATTGTGACTTTGTGAAAGTTTATGTTACGGATAATAAATTATCTTATTACAGGGATGATGAAAGCTGGAATAGATACGCGTCTAGGATACTTAGTTGGGATAGTGACCATGACGGGTTTGTTATCAGCGTAATTGACAGTACGGATATGCTTGCGGAAATAGTTCATTATCTCGGAGATGATGAAGATGTTGTCATTCCCTCTCATATCTCAGGTTTTGAAATAATAAGTATTGGTACATATGTATTTGATTACACGATAAAAAGTGTGACAATTCCAAATACTGTTAAAACCATAAGAAATAACGCATTCTATAAAAGCAGTATCTCTGAAGTAATTTTTAAGCAAGATTCAACATTAAACATGATAGAGCAATACGCATTTTATGGAACAAACTTGGAGTCAGTAACAATTCCTGAAACCGTAAGTAGTATTCGCGAATATGCTTTTGCCAATACAGAAATAAGCGATATAGAATTTGAAAGCGAAAGTATTGTTCCGGATGAATTCAACGAAATGGAGACTTTGACTTTGGCTGATTATTCATTCAGCAGCAATAAGAATCTTCAAATACTTAACTTGCCAGCAAGACTCAACCAGATACAAGAATATGTATTTTATGATAACACAAATCTTGCTGAAGTGAACTTTGCGTCTGATGGCGTATTAAATGTGATAGAGAGCTTTGCTTTTTCAGATTGTATCGCTCTTACAGAAGTAGTTATACCATATAGTGTTCAGGCTCTTTATGACGGAGTTTTCTCCGGTTGTAGCGGGCTTTCTGAAATCTATATTATGAGAGGAAGGGACTCTAGTTCCAGTCCTTCGGTAACATTGACAACAGCAGGATTGGAAGTGTTTAAGAATGTTAATAATCCATACCTTAAAATTTATGTTCCAAAAAACAGTTTGGACGAATACAGATCAATGGAAAATTGGAGAGTATACGCAGGAACAAACGAAGGAGGAGTCCCTGACCCGTTGGTATATCCTGATTTTATTATTCCTGACCTAATTACTGGAGATTACGCTTATAGTATAGTGGACAGTGACAATATCCAATTAAATAAATATAGAGGAGATGATATACATCTTGAAATACCTGCTCAGATGGAAATAGGTGGAACTGTTTACAATGTCAAAGCTATTGGAAGGCATTTTGGGAATCCTTACATTAAGAGCGTGAAACTATATGCCGGATACGAACAGGAAATAAATATGTTTGCTTTCAGTGATTCTATTTCCCTGGAGGAAGTTGTTCTTCCGGATACAATAGAAGTCATAGGAGAATACGCTTTTAGAAACTGTCACAATCTTAGGTCGATAAATATCCCAACAGAGATTTTGGAAATTAAGGAAGGTGTTTTTGAAAGATGCTCATCCCTTAAAGAAATTGTTATACCCGAATCAGTACAGTTTATTAGGGCATTTGCATTCAATGGTTGTTCTTCTCTATACAGAGTTCACCTTAATAGAGATGAAATAGAAGGTGGAAGCTCTATGTTTATGAATACGCCTTCAGCTATGAGAGTATTTGTGGATGATGTTTATCTCGACAGTTATAAGAGCAAAACATTATGGGCGGAAATGGCAAGTCAGATTATCCCCGTAGCAACAATTTACGGTAGCTTTGCAATTGAAGAACTGCAAAACCAAACAATTAAAATATTGCAGTATACCGGGCATAGCGAAGTGATATATATCCCCGAATTCATTCAAGGCAAAAGAGTTGTGCAAATAGAGGATAATGCGATAATAGAATCTGTTCAAACAGTTTATATAGATGAAGGCTCCCAAATTCAGTACCAAAGCGATATAGCTGATAAAGTCGTTTATATATAGAAAAAGAAAAAAGCCAACGCTATAAGATTTAAGCGTTGGCTTTTTTTATTGGGAAAAAACATCAAATAAGCATTTGTCCTTCGTCGTTAATAACCATAAGAATTTTTTCCTCTTCCAGAGAATCTACATTTACATAGATAATATAAGTTTTTTCATCTTTTGTCACAACATATTCCTTGGACAAAACTTCGGTATTCCACTCTGTCGGTATTAAAGCTAAATTTTCTTTAACTACGGTTGTGCCGTTATTGGGGGAATAGTCAATTTCGTTAGGGATGTCTAGCTGCCTTTGTTTATGATTAAATATATAATTTCTGGCTTCCACGCCTATAATTTCACCATTATCGGCGGCAACTTTTATTTTTATAAGGTCAGGATATATTATCACATCATCCTGTACATACGCAAAGTTTATATATAGCGTAGAATGGTTGTTAGTAACCCATACCGGTTCCATGTTTTCATATCCAATATCTTCAATAAACTCCTCGGCTTTTTCTATGCATTCATCTTCACCAAGGTTGGGGTCTCTTATTGACTTAAAACTGTTATAGATTAGGATATATCCCCCTTGTTTTGTCAATTCTACGCTTCCTGAAAGTTCCCCGGCGGAGATATTGTAAAGATATGCGGGTATTGTTCCTGTAACTTCGCCCATATATTCTATCTCAAGATTGTCATGAGGGAAGTGTTCTTGTAATAATTCTTGACCTTCTTCTTGGGTATAATTCTGAAGACCTTCTAGAGCTATCGGAGTTCTTTCATTTCTTGCTTCGCTAAAAGGTCCGTCATATAACAGATGAGGATATTCTATTGTAGTATGGTTCATCTTATGAAAGGCATCTGAAAAATAGTTAACTTCTTGTCCATAAGGACCTAATATACGACCACCGCTCATAAGTTCTTCTTGAATTGAAATAAGGTTGGTTTTGAGCTCTCTTAATAGTTCGGCAAGACTATCTAAATTCTGATTTTCTTCTTCGGATATATCAAATTCTTCAAGCTTATTGGACAAATAATGACAATAGTCTCCCATTTGGTTTATAAACTTTATTATTTGGTCTACGGATTCGCTGTCAGTGCTGAGCTGAGCAAGATTGTTTTCCGCAAGTTCGCATTCTCGCCAAATACTATTTAAGAGTTTTCTTTGCATAGTATCTCCTTCGGCGATTGAAAGCTTCTCCATATTTGTCTCAATATTATAAACTGAGGCCATTGTGTCGTAATACGATTTCTCATAGATGTTTTCTAAATCTATTCTGTATTGATTTTGTCTTTCCACCGCAAATGCAAGCGTCAATGAAAGTCCAACAATAACAAGCGTAGCTACACTATATGTTATAATCTTATAAGTTATTTTCTTTTTTTCCATTTTACATCTCCTTAAGTGCAGAATACATGCTTGCCTATGGTTAAATGAACGGGCCTTGATCTTATCCATTGATTGGTTGCGGTTACTGGATTATAATAATAAATACAACCGTTTGTGGGATCCCACCCGTTAAGAGCATCCCTGGCGGCTCTGTAAGCGCTGTCATCAGGTTGTAGATTTATCTGACCGTCAGAAACCACGGTAAAAGCATATGGTTGATATATTACACCTGAAATAGTATTGGGAAAGTCAGGATTTCTTACTCTGTTGAGAATAACCGCTCCCACAGCGACCTGTCCGGTATAAGGTTCTCCCCTTGCTTCGCCATAAATGCATCTGGCAAGCAAATGAACATCGCTTGAGTAAGATGATGCTGTATTTGCGTGCAGCCTTACGCCTATTGCCGCAGCTGTTTTGGGACCCACAACACCATCAGCAGCCAGGTTGTTAACTCTTTGAAAGTATCTGATTGCCTGTTCTGTTTTGGGCCCAAATATCCCGTCTATGCCTCCGGTATAATATCCCCAACGGTAAAGTCTTGATTGTATTTCTTTTACAGTAGAGCCTGTGCTGCCTCTGCGTATAAGCTGTGCTTCAGCCTGTTCATCCACAAAAATATCGGTATAAAGCAAAAGCGCTGTCGCGGCTATGGCAACTATGAGCGTTATGCAAATGCCGGTTAGAAGAATATCTTTGAGATTCTTTTTTCCTTTTGAAACATTGTTCATATTATAATTTTCCTTTTCATAACATAATTCATTTTGCATTTTTGATTATTTCCATAATTTTAGATTTATACCTTATCTCATCACCGCCTGCCGATATAAAGCAAAGCGGCGGGAATGCCACGCACCACCAATTATCGCCCTGTCCTTGACCCAATGTGATAATTACAGCGTCATATAAGCCTTTTTCAAAGACAATACCGTCATATACTCGCGCAGGAAATTCCTGTCTTTTTATATCCATTTGAGCTTTATAATTTATGTTATTAGAAATTAATTCTTGATTTGCCCAATATATAATGTCCTCTTTTTTATTTTGTATTATTCTTTTGGCATCTTCTTTGTTTTTAGCATCTATAAGGATTTTGCTCAATCTAAGGGTGACAACATCTTTTACCTTGATTTTAACACTTTGGTCAAAATCACTATTGCTGTTTGCCAATATATGAATACGCAAAAAATCCTTATTGCCCTTCTCTGTTAACATACAACCACTAAAGGCGTTTAAGAAAAGTGTGAATATGATAATAATTAAAGATAAGTACACAAACTTTTTCATATGGCGTATTATTGTCATATTTATAACATCTTAAACAATAAATTCTTGCAGTAATAAAAAAGTATTCTATGCAAAAAATAAATATTATGGATACTTATTTAGAAATAGTTTTAAGAGGCCTTATCGCTATTGTTTATTTGTTTATTATTGCAAAAGCTTTGGGAGCCAAGCAGATTTCACATCTTAATTTTTATGACTATATTGTGGGAATAACAATAGGTTCTATTGCTGCTGCTCTTTGCATAGATACTACAATAAACATCGTTTATTCGCTTATTGCTATGACTATTTTTGCGTTAAGTGATTTAGTGATGTCCTTTTTCAGCAGAAAGACGATATGGGGAAGGAGATTTTTCAACGGATCGCCCATCATACTTATTGATAAAGGAACAATTTTATATAATGGGCTCAAAAAGGCTCAGCTCAATGTAAATGACTTATTAAGAGAGCTTAGGGAAAAGGATTATTTCAATATTGCCGATATAGAATATGCTATCTATGAGACAAATGGAAAATTAAGTATTTTGCCAAAGGACTTCAAAAGGCCTGTTGTGGCGGAGGATATAAACGCAGTTAAAGAAACTCCACACATATATTGCAATATTATTATTGATAAAAAGATTATAAAGGACAACCTTTCCGCTATGAATAAAGACGAAAACTGGCTTTATAAACAGCTTAAAAAACAAAATATGAACCTAGAGGATGTTTTACTTGCCACCTTGAATGAAAAAGGTGAATTATCCTTATACAACAGGGATAATATAAAAATGAAAAGAACAGTGTTTCAATGAGCCTTATATAATCTTAACAAGTTCTATCTCAAAGATTATTGTGTCCAAAATAAAGATATCTTCATTTTCATCATACCAAAGATAGAACTTATCATATGATTCAATAATGTATAGTTGTTCATTGAAATAAAAGACAAGAGCGCTTGATTCTTGCTCGCCATTATCGCTATTATATATTAATTGAATTGTGTTGTCACTGTTTACTATTATTTCAATATCATAATGAATCTCTTCTCCTCCTTCATCGGGAGTTATGGTTAGTTCTCCTTCAAAAGACCCAAGATAAAGAGATGGTATCTGGTCATTTAGGGCAATAAAATCATCAATATCATAAGTTTCTAACATAAATATTTCTTCATCATATTCCATGAACTCTAGGGTGTCAATATAGTATAAACGGGAACCCAATTGCACAGCATTTATTTTTTTAGACCTATTTATTAAGAGGTTATTTTGCTCAAATTCAATAAGGTCATATTTATCATCTGATAGGGGGTAGAAATGATATAAATCTTGAGTATCATACAGTGGCTTTTCCATATTAATTTGTTGTCCGTTGAGGAAAAAGGTTATGGTATCACCGTCGGGAATAATCAGGTTATCGTTCTCGTCGTAAAATTCGTTGTCAGACCAATAATAGTAAAGGGGAATGTATCTGTAAAACGAATTGTCTAAAGCGTCTATGAATGATATCCAATAAGAACCATCATCGAAAAATTCAGCAGTGATTATGGTATTTTCGTTCTCATCATATTTATAATAAAAACCTTCCAAGGTATTTTGTGGATACTCTATATTAAGCGGTACATAATAAGCCTCCACATTTAGATTTGTTCTATAATTATTTATTAGATAACTTTTGTCCACTAATACTTTAGTGCCTGAAATGACCCAGCCTGCAAAATGATAATTATCTAAAAATGCTGTGGGAAGGTCATTTATCTGGTCATAGTATGAGAATTGAAAGGTGTTACTTGAGGTTATATAAATATTTTGGGATGATATATTAAATTGAGTATTGCCATCCAGGGGGTCATAGTTTATGTTTACGAGCCTTCTATTATCTTTGTAAAGCTGTATGAAATTATTATCTATGAGTTCAAAATCTATTTGACTATAAAGATCAAACATTTGCGTATATTCTTGATTATCCGTATACCAGTAATATTCAAAGATATCTTCAATATAAGGTATTTCATCGCCGACTATGGTGTAATAACCAATATCAGTAAATTTTATTATTGTTAACGGCTGAGTGGATTTTTCGAAAGTCATATCTTCATAGACAATATAATCGCCGTCGAATATTATTTCTTTATCAAGAATAAAGATTTTTTCGTTAATGATGGCATAACTGCATTCAAAGAAATGGTCATGGTCGTTTATTTGAACCAGCCCAGAATCATGAAAATGTAGAATAAAATTATCAGAATACCATTTTCCTATAATGGGATGCGTATAATCTTTTTCTTCGACCCAATTTGCGTAAAGATTCACTCTTCTTCCCATATTAATAACATATTCGACAGTTGCCCTTTCCACAAATTGAGGGCTGACATACCATCCGTCAAAAAGATATCCAGACCTGGGGGGTGGGGATAAAAACCGGAAAGAAGTGTCGCCATATTGGACTGTTTCGTGTTCATAAGAACTGTCATAATGGAAGTGATAGTACACCGGATAGTATGAATATTCATAGAATAATTCAAAATCAATATCCTGAGTTACGGGTGTTTCAAAGGTATATCCCTCAAGGTCGCTTACCCATTGCCCATGAGCTCCATAGATGCTGGGAATGTCGGGTATTATTGTTAAGATTTGGTTATGGTTTATTTTGTAAGTATGAAGCAGGCTCATTCTATCTTCGTTAAAGAAGCGTAAGGTATGTACATCTATATCCGCAGTTTTGACTGAAATAACGGTGTTTTGTTCCACCTGATTTAATGTGTAGACATCTTGGTTTTGATTTAGCTCCTCTGTGTTAGCTATGATTTGTTGGATATTTGTTTGTGTGTCTATCGTGAAGGAGATATTTGCTCCAAATTCTATGATTTCAATTCCACCGTCAGGGAATGCTGTCTCGTCAATAAGAAAGGTTATGCCATCTATGTCCGGAAATGATACATTTATATAAATCTTTTCCCATTCAGCGATTATCATAGTGTTTTCATAAAGAGGACTCATGATATTCATTTCAGTTAATTCGGCGGTATCGGGAAATGAGTCTGGGTCATAATCATCTGCTGTGTACCAACCCATGAATTCATATCCATATCTTTGTTTAACTTCAAGATTATACGGTGAGAAACCCGCTGTAACTTCTTTTTCCTCTCCGTCTGTAAAATCTATTGTATCAGCTAGCTCTCCGCCATTTGCGAAAATAGTTATCTTTATTGTTGAATCATAGATTAATGTATAGTTTGTTTCTATGGTTACGGGAGTATAAATATCGGCATCATGCGATTTGTTTCCGTATCGAAAATTGGTATTTATTGGGTCATTGAGGTGCGAGGGCACCTCAGGGTCTAATAGTTCATTTTTAAGCGACTCGTCTAAATCCGAATTTGCGATGGTGTCGGCGAGGATATCGCCATAATGCGTTTCAATAACAGTTAAAAGCGTGTTTTCCCAGTTGTAAAAAGATATATCATATGTGAACGGTGTATAGACGGCGTAAACATCAATATCTTCTTTGAGGTTGGAAAGGTCTTTTTCTTCCCACCTGGCGTAATGACCCTCATAAATGTATGGTTCAGGTTCTTGAGATGAGGTTATGCTGTCATTATAAAGTATTTCCACTGTTTCAAGATGAGTCTGCTCCCCCAATTGGGAAATGAAATTGACGGTAATCATTATATCAGTGTAAACTGCATTAACAACAATATCTTCAGTAATCATAGTGAAATCATCCCGATCCCATTGCCCTGTTTTTCCTTCTTTTTGTGGCACCTGTGGTATGTCTGTAAGCGTATCGTTATGATCTACGGTTTTTATTATGTCGTCAAAACCGGAAGCGCGGAAGGTGACAGTATACTCCTTTATGGTGTAAATTGCGTTTATTGTCAAATCCGAGGTGATTGAGTTAAGATCAGCCTGTTCCCAAGCTCCTATGTAACCTTCCTTTTGGGGAACTTGAGGAATATCTGTAAGGCTTTGTCCATGGTTGACGGTTCTTGTTATATCCTCAGATTCTTCTGAGGAGAAGGTGACGGTATAGGTTTTTAAGCTGTATTTTGCATATAGGTTAAGGCTTTGTTCTATTTCTTGGCTTGGATTAAATTCATTGGAAAAATTTTTATCGGTATACCACCCTTCAAAAACATATCCTTCTTTGTTTGGGGGATTTATATCAGGGATCGAGGACTCGGAATCTAAAACAACAGATTCTAATAGCTCATCGTCAGCATAAAAATTGATGGTTATATCATCATTTGAACATGCTGTAAAAGCTGCAAGCATAAATAGTAGTATTACTAATAAGAGCAATATCTTTTTCATAAAAAGGCCTCGCAATGGTTTGTTACATTTCAAGTATAGCACCAGCTTATCATTGTCGTCAATATTACTTTAATTTTTATTAATAATATATTAGTAATAATTATAATATTTGCCTCTTGACTTAAAAGCGCGCGCCATTGTATAATGGTCATAGTAATTTTAATTTAAGGAGATTGGTATTTCAATGAATAAAGTTAAAAGAAAACTTTCATGTTATCGAAGAATGAAAACAATTTCCTATCTGATAGGGTTTCCCCTTCTTATCGCTATGGTTTTTGTATGCTCGTTGGCCTTTATAGGAGAGAGCGCTTTCGAGAATACCTGGTGGTACGGACTGGCCGCAGTTATAGCTTTATGGATTGTGGTTACTTTGTTTCAGATAGTGTTTTCTTTTTTTGCAAAAGGCCAAAAAGCAAGAACGATGTTCGCCCTAATTGTAGCGGTGGGATTGGTCTTAGCAAGCGCTATCTTAGTTGACGCATATATGGGTCAGAAGTTTGAAGAACTTGAAGAAGATAATCAGGAATATGATGTCACTATTGAGAACTATGAATATCAGGTAAACTGGTTTTCTACTTTGACATCCGATAAAACAAGCATGACTACAGAATTTAATGACAAGGTGGCGGATTTTATGAATATGTACAACATAAGCTTTAAGTCTGAAAATTATGGAAGTCAGAACACAGACCTTTCTGAGGTGGAATATAGCGAGGAAGATGACGCATATTACAGCCCCAACGGAATGTTTGCCGACGGATACATATTTGGAATGCAACAAGCTTTGGATATATTAATCACTTATCATGAAACTCAAGAACATTATAAAGCCGAAGGCAAAGACGCAGATGAGGAATTACAGGGAGCCATTGCAGCCTTAGAGAATAATCCTTTGTCTGATTGGAGCCAATATAAGCAGACTGACGAATATCAGGATGCCTATGGTGTGGATGGCGAGGCCTATAAATATATGCTTTCTCTTGATAGGCTCAACGCTATATTAAGCACTTTGGGAAGAGAATTGGAAGATGATGTAGCGGGACTCCCCGCTGCGCTTAACCTTA
Source organism: uncultured Christensenella sp. (assembly GCA_964626765.1). GTDB lineage: Bacteria > Bacillota > Clostridia > Christensenellales > DTU072 > DTU072. The sequence continues at coordinate 4,743 of CAZVHD010000001.1, read as the reverse complement.
TTGGAATGAGTGAGTTTGTGCCTTTACTTGGATACATAAACGAAAACCTTGATGTGGACACAATAGTTACCATAATCAATGATATGGAGCTTTTTGAAGAGCCGATTACTTCAGATGACCTTATGGAACTACTCAAAGGCTTTTCATTCTACCAATCCCCTAAGACAACACCTATATTTGAATTTATCGAAAACGATACGCTAAGAGAATACGCATATGCTGATTATTATGCGACAATTCATGGAGCAAAAATAGGTTCGGTGCTCATAGGCTCTCAAATTGGAAATGTGGATATGGAAAACACTGGCTTCCCCGCAGAGATGGGATATTCTCTTGAAGAGCTTTATCAGTTAAGAGCTGATTTATCTTATAAACCACAATTCTATCCTCTTTTTGCGGCAAGAAGATATCTATATGTATTTGCAGGTATCATAGGTTTGAGCGCAGTGCTTGCATATCACTTTGCCGAAAAGGAAAAAGAGCTGTTTGCGACTTTGACAATGGAGGGTAAATAAAATGAAAAAGTTTTTACAAGTTTTGCTTCATTTGGCTGGCTTTCCGTTGCTCATAGCTTTAGTTGTGCTCGAAAGTTATAATGTTATAGAAACGGGTATCAGTTATGGTGTGATGGTTTTTGTAGGCGTAATAGTAACGGTTGTTATGGCGATTATTTATTATTTGGTATTCGGCATAATGGCAAAAAGAAAGAAAAAGACAATTTATAAACAGACAATCGTATCAATACTTGTGGCATTTATATGTCTTGGCGGTCTTTGGGTAGCTGTTGATGTGGCTTTGCCCGACTTTTTAGATGATGCAACAAGCGGTACAATATTCTATGAGGATTTGGCCGATGATTTCAATTCAAGAGCAGATATAAACAAAGAATTGCTTGACGAATACATCAGAAGAAATCACGCCAATGGAAATCTCAGAGAACAAAGTCTAGAACAGTATCTTCAAGATGGAGCTCAAAACGAAGAGGTTATGGAACTTCTCAAACAACATTTTGAGAGCATTGATAAAGACGGCTATGTAACATTTGTGGGACCTTGGATTGATATGGCAAACGACGAAAGACTTACTATCCCTGCTCTTGTCCATTTAGTCATTAACCAAAGAGATACCGAAGGAGTACCTTTCCCTCAGACAGAAGAAGAAGGGGATGAAACTGTTATGCTAGACGACCCTGTATTATGGTCCGTATTGGATATGTTGGGAGAGCCTATGGAGTTTGACCTTGGGCCCGAGGGCATGAATGTCATACCCGAAAATCTTATTGGCACGCTGACACTTATACAAGCAACAATTAATGATATGCTTGAATCGGTTTCCACGGCCGTCGAGGATGAGGCTATCTTAGGGTCACCCGTATATATTAAGCTTAATGACGGTACGGTTTTGACGCTTACACCGTCTAACGAGTTCAGAGGAGTATTGGATTATCAAAGCATGGCATGGTTGGACAGCAATGGTTTGATTTATGCAATAACCGCATTCTTTGCAGTCAGGAAACTTTTCCTTATATTCGCCGGAGTATTAATGATAACCACATTCGCGATAGGGCTCTTAAGAGATAGCGACGCAGAAAAAACATATAAGAAAGAGGCGTCTGAAAAGAAAGAAGACAATTTTCAGCATTCCATACTTGATAGAAATGACCTTTCTCTTGAACATTACAAACCTTATGATCCCAGTTATGTTGTCATAACACAAGGTGTAAACAGACTGGATTTTGATAAGATAAACTCTCAGCTTTTAGAGGATTCCCAAAACAAAGTCACAAAAAGATACTCTGAAAAAGATTTTTTAAGTAAATAATAAGACAATTATACGAAAAGCCCCTATAAATTAGGGGCTTTTTGGTATATAATAGATATATAAAATACAGTAAGAGAGTATCTATATGACAAAGAAAACAAAAAAAGCCTTTATCTTTTCAATAATTGGTGTCATAATGGCGGGAGTTGTAGTCGCAATGGTGTTTTTGGGCATATTTTTGTATAGAAGATATACTCCTAATGTCAGGTTTGCTTATGCGCAACAGACATGGGACGAAGCTATAAGAAAAACCGCTTATGACGATATAGCCATAGATTTAAGTTTAGGGCAAGATGAAAATACTTTAGACACGCTTTTGACAATTGAAGGCGAAAGGATTTACGAAGGCGAAAACATCTCAGCCAACTATCAAATAAATTTTATTTCTGTTTATGAAGGAATGTCCATTGACATTTTGTCACTTGAGGCAGAAATTGAAACTAGCCAAGAAGAAAACACTTTTAGAGTTACCCAAAAAGAGGGGCTTATGGACTTTAATGGATTTGAAACAAGCTTTAGCGAAGAACAAGTAGAAGATATCGATTTGAGTTTAGACAGAATTATTCTTTATAACACAGATAAATTATCTATTGATAAAAGCGGTAGTTATTATATTGAGGGAAGAAGCGCTATCAATGATGTTGTCGATGCCTTGTCATTAGCTCTCACCGATTATATTGAAATTGATTTATGGGATTTGTTGGATACCAAAACCAATTTTAGCAGAGTAAGAGGCGATGTGTATTATGAAGGAGCCTTTTTTGCCAATAAAATAAAATCTTCTCAAAACATATCGTTTTATATGCCTTGGCAGGAATTAGATGTAATAGTAGAAGATATGTCTGAGGATATTCCTCAAGCCATATTGGAAATATATGAAAACAAGGAAATAGAAGTGGATGTTCCTATTGTAGGAAAACAATCAATAGATTTGTTAGACTATATGCCGGACGGACTGCTTGCAAATGTAAGAATTATCACAGAAACAAGATATCAGATTTTAGATTAATATAAAGGTGATATATATTGAGAAAAAATCTTAAGAAAAAAGTTAAAGAAGCTATATTTGCGATTTTACCAATCACTATAATTGTTTTAATTATCAATTTTTCTTTCTTAAAGATGAATATTTCAATACTGGCGTTGTTTTTAAGCGGCGCTTTTTTTCTTTTTATTGGAATTAGCTTATTTACCTTGGGCGCGGATATGGCGATGATGCCCATGGGGGAGAGTATGTCAGCCGGTCTTTCGGAAAGCAAAAAGTTATGGGTTATTCTAGCTGTATTTTTTCTCATGGGATTTCTTATAACAATAGCTGAGCCTGATCTTCAGGTTTTGGCAAATCAGGTATACGCTATCCCTAGATTATTGCTAATAATAAGTGTAGCTTTTGGGGTGGGAATTTTTTTATTGCTTTTTGTTTTGAAATCTCTTTTTAAGATAAAACTCAAATATATGCTTGTAGTTTTATATAGTATAATTTTTATTGTGGCGCTATTTGTGAAAGAGGATTTTATTGCTGTGGCTTTTGATGCCGGAGGAGTGACGACCGGTCCGGTTAGTGTTCCTTTTATTTTGGCGTTGGGCATTGGTCTTGCCGCAGTAAGGGGTGGTAAATCCAGTAATGAAGACAGCTTTGGGATGATAGCGCTTTGCTCAATAGGCCCGATACTCGCAGTATTAATACTTGGTTTTTTTTATAGCCCTGAGAGCAATATTGAATTTAATGATTATTCCAATTTGAACGGATTTTCAGCTATTACAATGGAATACATTAAAGTTTTCCCCCATTATTTATTGGAAGTTGCAATCGCCTTGATACCTATTCTTATTTGTTTTTTTATTTTTCAGATATTCCTTCTCAAATTGCCCAAAACAGCCATCATCAGAATTATTATTGGTATAATCTATACTTATGTAGGGCTTTCTATATTTCTAACTGCAGTAAATGTGGGATTTTTGCCGGCGGGAAGGATTATTGGAGGCATGCTTGCGGAAAAGTCCTATAATTGGATTCTTGTGCCCATTGGAATGTTGATGGGAGGAGTGGTGGTTCTTGCCGAACCCGCCATACATATATTGACAAATCAGGTTGAGGATGTTACCGGCGGCGCTATATCCCAAAAAGTAATGATTGTGGCGTTGACAATCGGTGTTGCTTTTTCCATAGGGATTTCAATGGTAAGAGTGCTTACTGGCATAAGCGTTTTTTACTTTCTAATTCCCGGATATATTATAGCCTTAACTCTTAGTTTCTTAGTGCCTTCCATCTTTACATCAATAGCCTTTGACTCAGGAGGAGTGGCTTCCGGACCCATGACAGCCACATTTATACTGCCATTTGCCATGGGGGCGAACCTTGCTGTGGGAGGAGACCTATTGACAGACGCTTTTGGAGTTGTGGCAATGGTGGCGATGACACCGCTTATGAGTGTTCAGGTATTTGGATTGGTCTATAAGATAAAGCTCAACAAGGTAGGAAAAAAACAACTGATAGACGATAAACAAAAACAAGATGAAGAGCCTGTGGATATAGATATAGTAAAAGAATAAACAATCATAAGGAGTAAATTATGGAAGAACTCTGCGTACCAAAACCTGTCAAGATGATTACTGTCATCGTGGACAGAGGAAAAGGAAAAAAAGTGATTAAGATACTCAATGAGTATGCTTTAGGATGCCAATTCGCAACTTATGGCACGGGAACAGCGTCAACAGATGTGCAGACATATTTTGGACTTGAAGACTCTAAAAGAGATATTATTTTCACGGTGGTGCCAAACGAAAAGATAAAGGAAATAATGCAAAAAATCAAAGAAAAATTGCATTTACAAAAGCCAAATACAGGCATCGCATTTACTATACCCTTAAAGTGTGTGTCAAGTATGTTGGCTTTGAAGTATATGCTGGAAGAGTGAGGTG